>CAYWMF010000132.1:0-5183 GCA_964459175.1 uncultured Oscillospiraceae bacterium | reverse complement strand
TGCACACACAAGTACATACAGCAGCCTATTTCGCCGCCGATTCGCCGCAATATTCTGCGCTCGCCGCCGCAAAGAAACAGAAAAGGTATATCCAGCTTTTCTTTGAGCAGGTTTATTATTTTCAAATTTTCAAGCTGCTGTTCCATGGTGTCGGCGCCGGTGACGATTTTTGATATATCCGCGCCCTTTTGCTGTTGTCCCAGCGCGATTTCCAAAACCCTGTCGGCGGAGGTATACTTCATCACATGCGACGACATGATAACCTTTGAGCCGGCTGCATGAATACGTTCAATAAGCTCTGTTTGCTTTCTTATCGCGCCCTTGTCAACCGCAACCTCGCCGGGCTGTTTGTCGTAATAATCGCCCATCACATCGCACAAATCCGCGCCGCATTCCGCCAGCTCGACCAGCTCATCGGCCAGCACCTCATCGCTCTTGCCGTCGTTAAGACCGCCGCGGTAATTCGTCGCGTAAACCGGTCTTTCTCCGGTATACTCAAAAAGCTGTTTGTAAATTTCGGGCTTTCTGTATTCCGGATTAAGCTGTTCAAACTGCATACCGAACGCCTCGGCGCCCTCCGGAACAGACTTATCGACCAGCTCTTTTATTCTCGCCGGCTCATGCGCCTGAACCATTACTGTAAGAAGCGCTTTATCGCTGTCAAAAAAGGTACGCCTCATAAATTACAGTTCCTTCCCGCGGCATTTCTTCCGCCGTCAATCATTATATTCTCACCGTTGATGAACTGTCCCTTTTCGGACGCGATAAACAGGCACAAATTAATTATTTCCTGCGGGTCGGCCGCTCTGTGTTCAAGTGTCTGCATATTTGCCATATTAGCTCTGGTCAGCACCGGTCCGGGCGAAACGCAGACGCAACGAAAGTTATACGCACTGCCGAACTGTGCCAGCGACTTGGTAAGTCCGTACATAACTCCCGCTTTGGCTGTCGGATAGCCAATGCTGTACGGGTCGCCCTCGGCGCCTGTTATCGAGCCGATATTTATGATAAGTCCGCTTTTTTGCTTGCGCATCTGCTTTGTAACGGCATGTGCAAAGTAAAACGGACCTTTCAAGTTAACATCAAGACCCCAATCGAACACATCTATCGGAATATCGGGGAATTCCGGACAAAGCTCGCGATTAACCTTTCTCATTCTGAATTCGGCGCCTCCGGCGAAATTTGCCATTACATCAACACTGCCGAAATTATCGACCGCGGCGTTTACAGCCTCGCAAACATTATTATAATCGCGCACATCGCAGACCACGCCCAATGCTCTGCCCTCGCCTTTAGCGTTAATTTCCGCCGCTTTTTCCATTAAAACCTCTTGGTTAACATCGCACATTACGACATTTCCGCCCAGTGAAGCAAAATTCTGTGCGAACAAAAGTCCCATGCCGGACGCGGCACCCGTGGATATTGCTGTTTTACCTGTAAAATTCATAAAATCAAACCTCCGGAATTCTGTATTATATAATTCGTTAATTTGCTTAATTAAATTATACATCATATATTGCCGTTGTCAATAGCGAAAACGATACAGCTTTGACCTTTTTGATATTTTTACGTCAAAAAGCTTGCTTTATATTGATAATAATGATATAATATAAATACGGAGTGTGATTTGAATGTTTAAGCCGAATGAAATTATTGTGACGGGAATCAAAGATATTATAACCGTCTATTCTCCCAAGGGGCGCAACGAGCAAATGACGAACCGAAGCTGGCACGGAATTTCGTTTTGCAAAGAGGGTCAAATAACCTACATTCACAACGGCACAAAATACGTTTCCGACCCGCACCACGCCGTTCTTTTGCCGCAATGGCAAAGCTATTCGATACACGGCGACAAAAGCGGAGTGTTCGCCGTAATCAATTTCGACAGTGCCAACCTTTTTAACAACACAATCACAACCATTCCGATCGAAAATGTCGAACTGCTGATGAACGACTTTCTACAAATGAAAAAACTGCTCTTTTTTGAGGGCAACCATGCCAAAATAATGAGCTTATTCTATAATATCATTCACACGCTTTCGCTGTCGGTCGTTTCCAAGGACAATATTTTACTGCCGGCGATAACTTACATTGAAAACAACTTTCAATCCACTGCTATCACAAACGCCGAGCTTGCGGCTCAATGTAATATAAGCGAGGTGTATTTCAGAAAGCTGTTTTCCAAGCAATACCGCACCACGCCGCGCCAATATATCATCGACGCGCGCATCAACGGCGCCAAACAGCTTTTGGCAGAGGGCATCTACAAGATTGAAACGGTCGCCGAAAAATGCGGTTTCTCCAGCGTCTACCACTTTTGCCGCATTTTCAAGGAGCGCGTCGGCATTACTCCGACCGAATACATGAAAAGAAACACCGTTTTTAAGTTTTGAAAGACGGAAAATCAAGCTATTAAAGAGTTAAGCCTATCCTCATTAACGTTTGCCGTTATGCTTATCATACCGCCGTTATATGCAAAAAACCGCAGAAATCAATCTGCGGTTTTTTACTCTTGTATTACAAGCTATATTATTTACTCATTATTTCGGATATTATATCCATGATTTTATTGTGGCAGCCACCGCAACCTGTCGAGCATTTGGTAATGTGCTGAACATCCTCAAAGGCTTTTTCGACATTATCGAAATGCTTTTCGTTGTGAAGAACATTTTCAATATCGGCATAGGTCACCTTTTTACATTTGCAGACAGTATAATTTTCCACAAAATCACCTTCAAAATCAGTTAAAATATCTCTTCAAAAGGCCCTCGAAGCCACAGCCATGGCGAGCTTCGTCCTTAGCCATTTCATGCACGGTGTCATGAATTGCGTCGTAGCCCAGCTCTTTGGCAAGCTTTGCAAGCTCAACCTTGCCGGCGGTAGCGCCGTTTTCGGCCTCGGTACGCAGCTCAAGGTTCTTCTTGGTATCGGCGTGAACAACCTCGCCCAGAAGCTCTGCAAATTTTGCCGCATGTTCAGCCTCTTCGAGTGCCGCCTGCTGATAGAAAGCGCCGATTTCGGGGTAGCCCTCTCTGATAGCCTGGCGGGACATTGCAAGGTACATACCAACCTCGGTGCATTCGCCGGTGAAGTTAGCTCTGAGGCCATCGATCACGCGGGGATCAACATCCTTTGCAACTCCGATTACGTGCTCTGCCGCCCAGCTGAGACCCTCGTTGCTCTTTTCAACAAACTTTTCTGCGGGAGCGTTGCACTGCGGGCATTTATCCGGTGCGCTGTCTCCTGTGTGTACATAACCGCATATCGAACATACAAATTTTTTCATTTTTATTACCTCTCTGAATTAAATATTATTTTTATTCGTTACAATTCTCGCACAAACCGTAAAAAATTACGTTGTGACTTTCAACTCGAGCCGAAGTATGGCTTTGAGCATAGCTGTCAAGATAACCCGAAAACTCCGATTCCTCGCCGACAGCCGTAAAAATATCAATTATCGCGCCGCATTTGCGGCAAAGCATATGATGATGAGCGGCAGTGTTGCCATCGAAATGATCGCGGCCGTCATTCATATTAAGCTTTAAAATCGTGCCGTCCTGCGACATTTTTGCAAGATTGCGATACACCGTGCCAAGGCTGATATTCGGCAGCTCCTTACGAACCTGAGCATAAATCCAGTCGGCATCCGGGTGGCAATCGGTGGAGCAAAGAACCTTCAAAAGAACTTCTTTTTGTCTGCTGTATTTGCCGTTCATTATTCACCTCTTTAAAACAATAACGATTACTGTTATTATTATATCACATCATTCCGAATTTGTCAAGAGGTTTTTGAAAAAAATTTATTCTTCTTCAAAAGCATCTTTGCCAAGTCCGCAGGTCGGGCATTCCCAGCTTTCGGGGACATCCTCCCAAGGGGTGCCGGGTACAATACCGTTGTCGGGATCACCGACAGCAGGATCATAAACATAGCCGCAGGGACATACATATTTTTTCATTTTGATTACCTCACTTTTTAAAATTTAATAATGATAACTGTTACTGATATTATAATACCACACTTTTTTACTTTTGTCAATAGTTTTTGGAAAATTTTTTATTTTTTTCGAAAACACCTTACGCCACGCAAAATGCGTTGACGTAAGGTGTTTTTATTGGCTATTTATCACTCGAATCAGCTTTTTACATTTTGTGTGCCGGCAATGCGGCGCTTATGCGTCAAGCGATTTGCAAGCTACTTCTAAACAAAATGCTTTTCGACGTTTGCGATATTTATTATGCCCAGGTGTCCGCTTTTTTGCGCATATTTCAAAGCCTTGGTAGCTCTGTCGAGCTCGCTTTCGACGTAGCAAACCAAAAAATCCGACCTGTCTATCATAAATTGATCGGTTTTCATAACGGCATGGCGCGGAGGTATGCTTTTGGGTATATCGGCCGAATAGATATTGTCACAGTTGCAATAATATAAATGATTGTCGCGCACCGGTGACGGCACCTCGTAGGGCACAACGATACTGAGAGTAAGCTGAGAATATATATTTTTCAATTCACTTATCACGACGGCACAAAGCATTTCGAATCTGCCGTATTTGCCAACCAAAAAATCCGTAACATTATTTTTCTCGATAAGCTGTATAATATTCTTTATCAAAACTTCCTTTACTTCGCCGTTGTATATTTTATTCTGCCCGGCAAAGCAACAGCGAAGCGATGTGTCGGTATTTTTCATTCGTTCACCCTCTATGCTGTTTGCGTGCCCGCTCAAGTTATACCAAATCGGGATATATTAATTATACCAAAATGGTATAATATTGTCAAGAGGGTTTTTGTATGAAATTAAAAGAATTGCGCAAAAAGAGGGGCATTACTCAACTCAAACTTTCTTTTGAATTGAATATGAGCCAAAACACAATAAGCCGTTACGAAAACGGCGAACGTGAAGCCGGATATAATGAGCTTATAAAAATTGCCGATTATTTTGACGTTTCAATAGATTATCTTCTCGGTAGAACAGGCAATCCGAATGTCAACAGATAGATTTCATATATTATTCCGTTCAAAGCCAAGCCGTCTATGTATAAAAGGCAAGCAATATTGACTATTGCTCGCCTAAGACTTCCGAGGAAGTCGTGATACCGCGTCCGGAATAAAATAAAATAATCAGATTATCAGCATTTTAAAATCATCAAATTGTGCGCAATATATCGAATATTGCGCACAATTGT
>CAYWMF010000131.1:0-5188 GCA_964459175.1 uncultured Oscillospiraceae bacterium | reverse complement strand
ATATTTCGCATATTTGCCCACGCGAATCATGAATAATTGCATTTTATTGCCGATTGAAGCGGAATCGCAGGACACGGCTCTGCGCATTTTTTCAACCCTCAACGACCGCGGCAAGCCGCTGTCCGACGCGGATATTTTCAAGGCGCAGTTCTACAAGTATTTTTCAAACCTCGGCCAAAAGGACGAGTTTATCAACGAATGGAAAAAGTTAGAAGAGCTTTGTGAGCGAATTTTTCACCCTACTGCCGGCACGCCGATGGACGAGCTTTTCACACGATACATGTATTACGTCCGCGCCAAAATGGGCATTATTTCCTCGACGACCGAGGCTTTGCGCAAATTCTACGAAAAGGATTCCTACGCTTTGCTCAAAAGCGAAGCCACATTACGCGACCTTATCACGCTGGCAGAATTTTGGGAGGATGTTTCGAATCAGGACGTCACAAGATTTTCAAGTCGTGTTTTAAAGCGACTGTTTGTGCTGAATTACGCTCCAAACGGCATGTGGACCTATTTTGTTTCGGTTTATTTCATGCAGAACAAGGGCACCGACGGACTGCTGAACGACGATGAATTTTTCGATTTTCTGCAAAAAATCACCGGCTTTATCTGGACCTACGCAGTCACAAATCCCGGTGTAAACGCGCTCAGAACGCCGATTTATGCCGAAATGGTGAATATCGTCAACCAAAAGCCGATAACCTTTGCAAAATACAAATTCGATGCTGCCGCCGTGCGGAGCATGTTCGACAATTTCACCTTCAACAACGGCCGCCCGATAACCAAGGCCATGAGCACCTGGTGGGCATATCAGAATGATGCCCAGCCGCTGATTTCACTTGAAACCGTGCTTGAAATTGAGCATATATACGCCCGAAATCGGAACGAAAAGGAAAATTCGCTGACCAATCCCGCAAGCGTTGAATCGCTTGGCAACAAGGCTTTGCTTGAAAAACGCATAAATATACGCGCGTCCGATTACCGCTTCGACGACAAAAAGAAATACTATCGCGGCTTCACCAACCCCAAGGGTCAAACCAAAGAGGGCACCGCCATTGTCGAGCTGATACAGCTTTCGGACAACGCCGCTGACTTCACCGAGCGGGATATTATCGCCCGATACAACGCAATTATGAACAGCTTTATCCAATATTTGGCTTACTGCGACCTGTTGCAGTAGCGGTATGAACCTTTCGGAGGACAAATGAGAGTTCTTGATTTTGACAACACAATTTACGACGGCGAAAGCATTTTGGACTTTTATCTGTTCAGCATTCGCTACAATCCCCGCGTTTTGAAGTATTTGTTCATTGTGCTTATCACCACCGTCAAATACAAGCTGGGCAAAACAACCCTGCAGGATCTTGAAAGGGTTGTAAAAAGCTATGCCGCCGGCTATTTGAGCTCACTGCCGCAGTTGGATAGCATGGTAAAGGCCTTTTGGGACAAAAACATTACAAAAATAAAGCCGTGGTACACACCACAGCACGGTGACGTGATACTGACAGCCTCCTTTAACGTGATTATGGACGAGCTTTTCAGCCGCCTCGGCGTGGAGCATTGTGTTTGTTCGATATTCAACCTGGAAAAATCCGAAGCGGTGTACATAAATTTCAGCCAAAACAAGCTTGCCAAATTTCGCGAGCTTTTCGGTGATTGCGCGGTTGACGAGTTTTATACCGACAGCAAGCTGGACAAACCGATGATTGAAATTGCAGACAGCGCCTTTTTCGTGAAGAAAAACAAAATCACGAAAATAAAATAACTCACGACCGACGTTTCTGCCGGTGGCATTACGGCAAAGCCTTCACCTTGTAGGGGTAGCATTTTTCAAATGCTTGGTGTCAGCCTACGGCTGACGGATGAGGTATTCATCTTCAATTGCGCATTGAATTTTGCAAGCCGCTCCCCTACCGGTTGTCATTCCGTGGTATCGACACAAAAGCCCGAAAGCTTTTTGCTTTCGGGCTTTTGTGCTTGTTTATCGGATATATTACAAAAAACGTATTTCAAAAAACAGCTTTTGCACAGCAAAATCGTTATAAATTGCGCATTTACGAGTGCAGCATTAATCCTTTATTTTGATGAGCAAATCGGCATACGGAAGCTTATCCACATAATCGCAAAAAACGTGCCATTCGTCCAGCTTATGCAAGCGGCGCGCATAGTAAATGTTGATAAGATTTTCGTAATTCATGGTGCAGGTACGCATCTGATTGTAGCTGGACGGTAACAGCTGAATAAGATCATACCAGTCGCTTTTATCCTTGGTTTCGATGTAGCGCAAACGGATTTTTTCCATCTCATCAATATAGTTCTTAAAAACCGTCATAGCGCCGTCGCTCAGTTTGTCACAGGAAAAATCACCGAGTTCAAATGGCTTCGAATGGATTTTGTGCATTGTGCTGGTGGAGTTTGCCACCGTGGAAACCTTATAGGTGTCATATTCCTTCCACCAATAGAGGGGCGCAGTGATGTCCATGCTGACAAAAATCTGGCGCAAAAACTTTCTGTGGTCGGCGGTGCCGGCGCGGCAAAGCTTATTCGCCAGCTTGGTATCATTTTCGCCCAAAATGTAATTTCCGTTTTCATCGTAATAGCTGTCCGTGCGATCCCAGCTGTTCATGGGATTGCGCGCACCGCGGATGGCGTTTTCAAAATTCATTACCGAAATTTTTTCGATTTTTAACATATTTACCTCATTCTATTCGGCGTTTTTGATGTAATCGGCTATAAATTCACCCTGCATTTGAGCGTACTCCGGGGAGTAATGCACATGGTCGCAAACCGCCTTTTTACCCAAATTCAAGGTAAACGAATACAAATCTATAATACCGACGCCGTTTTCCGACATTACACGCTGAGCGATTTTGTTGTAATTCTCAAGGTCGGCGGCACGGCGAATAATATTCTGATTAATAATAATGTTTTGCGTGGAATTATGAATATCGTTATAAACCGGCGTGGAGTTTACAAAATAAACCCTGCTGCACGCGGACTTCAAAACAGCGCATATTCGGCGCAAATTTTGTTCATATTCGTCGGGCTCGATTTGAATTTTTTCGGTTTCCCAGTTATATTTTATATCGTGAAGCCCGCAATTGAAAATAATTATATCGTAATTAAGCCGTCCGTTCAGCTTTTCGTCGCGCAGATACGAAAGCAACATGCGGCTGTCGCCGCAATTTGTGCCGACGGGATAATTGAGATTTTTCGCCGCTTCCTCCTCACCCGCCTTGGTGGAAACCTCATAATCGGCTCCGAGTGAAGCAATAAGCGCTTTGCGGTAGCCCAGAGCTATGCTGTCACCCAGCGTAAAAAGTTTTGTCATTTCAAATCACCTCATAATATCCTTGATAACCTCGCCGGCACAGATAAAGCCGGCAACCTGGGGCACAAACGACATACTGCCCGGAGTTTGCTTGCCCGATGCGCTGTCGATAATTTGCGTGTGCGGCTTGATAGCCTGCTCGGTGGAATATACGACCTTAAGCTTATCTATCCCACGCTTTTTCAACTCACGCCGCATAACCCGCGCCAACGGACAATACGAAGTGTTTTTGATGTCGGTGACCTCAAATTTCGTCGGGTCTATTTTATTTGCCGTACCCATACAGCTTATCAGCGGCACATTATGCTTTTGGCATTGCTCCGCTATGAGAAGCTTGGCGCTTACCATATCAATGGCGTCAACAGCATAATCGACGTCCGAAAAGTCGAACTGCTCGGCCGCGGTATAGTAAAACGGATAGGCCTTAACCTCACAATTCGGATTTATATCGGCTATGCGGCTTGCGGCTGCCTCGGTTTTGAGCCGCCCTATCGTGGAGTGAAACGCGATGAGCTGGCGGTTTATGTTGGTGACATTGACGGTATCGCCGTCGATAATGCTCAATTTACCTATTCCGCCGCGGCAAAGCCCCTCAATTACAGAAGCACCCACGCCGCCTATTCCGAAGACGGCGACGTGGATACCACTAAGCTTTTCCACAGCTTCACTGCCGCAAAGCAGTGCTATGCGTGAAAACTGTTCATTCATCTTTCAATATATTGCTCTCTGTCGGGGCCGACACCGATCATGGAAACCTTGCAGCCAATGAGCTTTTCGATGGTCAGAATGTAGTTCTGAGCCGCCTTGGGAAGCTCCTCGAACTTGCGGCAAGCGGTAATATCCTCCGTCCAGCCCTCAAGCTCGGTGTAAATCGGCTTGCAATCCTCCAGCTCGTCGATGGTAGCGGGAAAATCGGTAATGATTTGTCCGTCCTTTTCGTAGCTGTTGCAGATTTTAAGCGTGCCGACGCCGGTAAGAGTGTCCATTTTGTTGATGCAAATGTCGGTAAGACCGTTAAGACGAACGGCAAGGCGCAGAATCAAAAGGTCAAGCCAGCCGCAACGGCGGGGACGACCGGTGGTGGTTCCGAATTCACCGCCCAAATTTCTGATTTTATCGCCGGTTTCGTCAAAAAGCTCTGTCGGGAACGGACCCTTGCCAACGCGGGTTGTATACGCCTTTGCGACACCGATACAGCTGTCGATAAGCGTCGGACCGATACCACAGCCGACGCAAACGCCGCCGGAGGTGGGATGAGAGGAGGTTACGTAAGGGTAGCTGCCCATATCAATATCAAGCAGCGCGCCCTGTGCGCCCTCGAACAGTACGTTTTTGTTTTCTTTTATTGCGTTGTAAGTAAGCACCGAAACATCGGCGATGAAGGGACGAAGCTGTTCGGCATAGCCGCTGTATTCCTCGGCAAGCTTTTCGGCGTCAAAGCCTGTACCGCCGTAGACCTTTTCGATGATGGCATTCTTGATGGTAAGATTTACCTTCAACTTTTCGGTAAGCTTTTCCTTATCCATAAGGTCGCACATACGAATACCGCTGCGCTCAACCTTATCGGTATAGCACGGGCCGATTCCGCGCTTGGTTGTGCCGATATCCTCCTTGCCGCGGGCGCTTTCCTGCAAACCGTCAAGCAAAATGTGATAAGGCATAATAACATGAGCGCGTTTGTCAATGCGGAGATTTTCAACCGAAACGCCCTGCGATTTGAGCATTTCTATTTCCTCGAGCAGTGCCTTGGGGTCGATAACGACGCCGTTGGCTATATAGCACATGGTATTCTTATAAAGGATACCGGACGGAATAAGATGCAGCTTGTAAACATTGCCCGCACGTACAACGGTGTGG
>CAYWMF010000130.1:0-5206 GCA_964459175.1 uncultured Oscillospiraceae bacterium | reverse complement strand
GATTGGAATATACATAAGGACTTAACGGAATACGGATTTTCGCTTTACGAAAACCGCCGCATAGCCGCAGAACGGCAGTTTGTTTTCAATGTGCCGGTTGTCGGCGGTGAAAACGATTATGTGTCCGTTTCAAACTCCGAGCCGCTGGAGGTTTGCGTGAAAAAGGGCTCGCCGCCCATAACGCACACCGTTGAGCTTTTTCTCTTTTACTACCCGCCGACGGCGCAGGGCGACGAGGCAGGGCGAATAGTGTTCAAGCAGGCCGGGAAATATGTCGGCGAGGTTAAACTGTATTTTGATAACAATGTGAATATCAAGCCCAAAAAATCTTTTTGGGAAAGGATATTCGGAAAAGGAATAAAATGAAAGTAAGATTGCAAAAATATCTGTCCGACTGCGGCGTTATGTCACGTCGTAAGGCAGAGGAAGAAATCAAAAAAGGAACTATCACCGTAAATAATAAGCCCTGCGAGCTGGGGCAAAAGGTGGATGAGGGAGATATCGTGGTTTATAACGGCAAAATTATCGAAAAAACCACCGATACCAAGAGCTACTATATATTGAATAAGCCCCGCGGCTATGTTACCACCATGTCCGACGAGCGCGGCAGAAGATGTATCGCCGACCTCATCGCCGATTTGCCGGAGCGCGTTTATCCGGTCGGAAGGCTGGATTTGAACAGCGAAGGACTGGTTATTTTAACCAACGACGGCGACGTCGCCAACCGACTTATGCACCCAAAGGGCAATGTTGAAAAGGTTTATATGTGCAAGGTGCGCGGCGAGGTGAGCGACGAACAGCTTGCCAAGCTGAGAAGCGCACTGGTTATCGACGGCTATAAAATTATGCCGGTCGATGTGCGCGTTGAAAGCGTGGCCGAAAACGGCACGGTGCTGAAATTTATCCTCAAAGAGGGCAGAAACCGCCAAATACGAAAAATGTGCGAGCAATGCTCACTCGAAGTCATGCGCCTGAAGCGCATTTCGATAGGCAAAATCTCTTTGGGTGGTCTGCATACCGGCTCGGTTCTCGAGCTTTCCAAACAGCAAATCGACTATTTGAAATCAATATAAGCTTCGCAATTCACGATAGCGGGTGATTTTTCCGTGAAACGACGCCTTCCCCTTGGCGCACCAATGGTGCTGGAGCCGAGCATTTTCAAATGCTCGCTGACACAGCTATTCCATGACTAACGAAGCGTTGTTCATTTTGTCTGAACTTTAAAATTATTATACTTTCTACTAATTTAACAATTCATCGGTCGAACTACGTCCAACATCTCCCATTACACATGCTATCATAAATTCTCAAAGTAAATGTACCAGAAGCATAGGTGTTGCATTCACTTTGAGAATTTACTATTTTGAAATTTAAACTCAAACGTCTTTACATTTGCGGCGAAATATGTTATACTTTATTTATTAAAGCTCTACGAGAAAAGCTGAATTTATGAAAATTATATTTGCGAAGCTGTTATAATGCGGAAAGGCGGTCTGAAATGCCACTACAAATAGTCAGAAACGACATTACCAAAATGGCGGTTGATGCAATCGTGAATGCCGCGAATTCGTCGCTTTTGGGTGGCGGCGGGGTCGATGGTTGTATTCATCGCGCGGCAGGGCCGGAATTGACAGCCGAATGCCAAAAGCTCGGCGGCTGTGAAACCGGAAATGCAAAAATCACCGGTGCGGGAAAGCTTCCCTGCAAATACGTGATTCATGCCGTAGGTCCTCGGTGGTGCGGTGGTAAACACGGCGAGCGTGAAAAGCTCGTATCCTGCTATCGCGTATCGCTGGCGTTGGCTAAAGAAAAAGGCTGTGAAACGGTCGCTTTTCCGCTGATTTCGTCCGGAATTTACGGCTATCCGAAGGATCAGGCGCTCCGCACTGCCATTGATGCCGTCAGCGAATTTTTGCTTGAAAACGACATGACGGTTTATATTGTCATTTTTGACAAGACGGCATATCAAATCAGCGGTAAGCTGTTTGCTGACATCACCGAATATATCGACGACAACTATGTCGATTCGCATACCGACAGTGAAGGCGAGCAAATACGCCGTATGAATGCGTCGAAAGGCAACTGTGCATTTTGGAAAATGCCCATTTTCTCCTTGTCACAAGAATCCACCACGGCTTCACCGTTGATCGGTGCCGCCGTGCCATCATCGTTGGACGACGCAATAGCTCAAATTGACGAGAGCTTTACGGAAATGCTGTTGCGCAAAATCGACGAATCGGGCATGACCGATGCGCAGGTCTACAAAAAAGCCAACATTGACCGCAAACTGTTTTCGAAAATTCGCGGCGACAAGCATTACAAGCCCAGCAAGCCGACAGCAATTGCGTTCGCCATTGCGTTGGAGCTTTCCTTGAGCGAAACGAAAGACATGCTCATGAAAGCCGGATTTGCGCTGTCGCATTCGAACAAATTCGATATTATCATCGAATACTTTATCACACGCAAAAATTACAACATTTTTGAAATAAACGAAGCGCTTTTCGCCTTCGACCAAAGCCTACTCGGAGCATAAATCAATTCAAAGAGGTATTATTATGCAAAATGCGGAAATAGAAAAAGCGATCCCATGGAATCCGTGGCATGGGTGCAAAAAGGTTAGCCCCGGCTGTAAAAACTGCTTTGTATTTAAAATGGATCAAAGATACGGCCGCGACACCACGATAATCACCAAAGGCAAAACAACATACGAGCTGAAAGACAAGGATTGCCCGCCGAATTCGCTGGTCAAGCTATGTTTTTCTTCCGATTTTTTCATTGAAGAAGCCGACGCATGGCGCGACGGCTGTTGGGATTTTATACGTCGCAGAAAAGACTGTATTTTTGTAACCACCACCAAACGCCCGGAAAGAATAAAGGGTTGTCTGCCGCCGGATTGGGGCGACGGCTGGGAGCATTTTCATTTAAGCATTTCAATCGAAAATCAGGAAATGGCAGACAGGCGACTGCCGCATTTTTTGAGCGCACCGCTTAAGCACCGCGAAGTGTTTTGCTCACCGCTGATTGCGCCTATAACGCTCGGAAAATATCTTGACACAGGGCTTATCAAATGCGTGAATGTCGGTGGCGAAATGGCGCCGAAAGCCGATGTTCGGCCTATCGAATACGAATGGATCAAGGCGCTGTACCTTGAAGCAAAAGAGCGCGGCATTGAATTTTATTTTCATCAATGCGGCTCAATGCTTATGAAAAATGGCGTAAATATCGGCAAATGGAACCTGAATGATCAAATCAGGCGCGCCGAAGAAATCCAGCACGAAATCGAAAATACTTGCAAATAAATGTCATTTTAGACATAAAAAATCCCTCATTGCGGTTTTGAACCGACCTCCTTTTCGTTAGATTTTTGGTCTAACGTTCGGGGTCAGTTCAAACGCTCTGAGGGATTTTTGTTATTCAATTAGCCTAAATTTATCAGCCCAACAGCGCGGTAGCAACAGTCGGCATAAGCCACAACAGCTGATAAACAATGATAAACCACGGCTCGATTGCGGAAATGTTGCCGCCGTTTATAATCGAAACAAACACGATTATCGCAATACCCAGGAATATCGAAATAAACTTTGCACCGATATTCAGCGAAACATTTTTGGCAACCTTGTCACAGCTCAAAAACGCGCGAAGCATATTGAACGCATTGGAGGTGCAGACAAGACCGGAGGAAGCGTTGGAAGCAACCTCGTCGGAGGGAAGCGGCGATTCGGACTTGATTATGCGAACCGGAAACTCTCTGCGATGAAGCAGCTTATTGAGAAGCGCCTCGTCAATATTTGGGTCGCAGGTTTTCACGCCCACGCAAATACCGGCTTTTGAAAGGCTGACAAGTATTTTCTCAAAGCCCTTGTAAACGGAGTACTTAATATAGAATTTTGCGGCGATATTGTCGCCGATTGTCATATACATAATTCGGCCGATGGAATTTTCGAAAGCATCGTCCATGGAATCCTTGACAAAACCAAAATTATATGCAAGCATGAAGCTCTTTTTGCCGATATAAACCTCTGTTCCGTCAATAACGGCGCTTATGCCGTCGGGCTCGATGGAAGTAATTTCAACCGGTTTAATATCGTCAACAGCATTTTTGATGCAGTTTTCGAAAACCGATGCCAATGGGCCGCCGACGGTTTTGAAAATACGTGCGGCGTACATCAAGGTATGGTCAATGCGATGATCGCCGTAGGTGCGAACGCTGGTTACCTTTATGCCGCGTGAGGGCAAAACCTCGACATCGTTAAACGAAATCACCGATGCAAGGCTGTATTCCTCGAACGAATTGCCGCCAACCATAGCACAGCCGCGCTTTGAAATCTTTGCGCTTTCGATAAGATACGGCAAGGTTATGTAAAGCAGTGATGACAGCGGCAAAGTGATAAGGCTCATAACCGTAAAAGCATTCATAGCTTTGTTCATATCGGAGTCGATGACAAAAATCATTGCCGCGTAGGCCAGTGAAACAACGAGTATCAACGGCAAAATCACCTTGTAATTCTGTTCGGCGCGCGCGGGGGTTCTGATATTTTTAACGGCATCATCGACAAAATTTGCCTTTTTGAGCGCAAAAATATCGGGATCCTCGGGTAAATATTCGCCCAGCTCGCGGATTTCGCCCGCGGTATCCGTCGATTTTTCGGCAACATATTTTTCGCCGTCGGTGGACAGCACCTCAAAGGTGTAGAGATTGCGCATATTATCCATGGTACTGCGGAACGCGGAAAGCACCGCAAAAAATGCGCCGACAGAGGAATAAAGAGTCAGAGTTTCGGCGGTCGAGGTAAAGCACATAACCACCGCATGCACAAGACATATCAGCATGACACTGACCGTGACGGTATTGCTGTTCGGCTTGCCGGTGAAAAGTGCCTTGATACCGTCGGCGAAGCTTTCGCAAATAATCGCGCCGGAAATAACCAACAGCTGAATATCAATAAGAATCAAAATAAGGCGGAAATTTTCGGGCTTAAGGAAATCCGGGCGCGGAGGGAAATCGACAAAAAGCGAAAAGCCCTCTACATAAAACAGTATCGCAAACACAGCCAGCGCCGCGAAACCGAGAGCCGCGTTTATAACCGCTTTTGATTTGAAGTGTTCGCCAAATCTTTCGGCGTCGTCCGGGTCGGTAAATTCATCGATTTCGGCGTCGGACTGCTCGGCAAGCTCGTCATCGTCGTTATCCGACAAATCGTCGTAC
>CAYWMF010000129.1:0-5232 GCA_964459175.1 uncultured Oscillospiraceae bacterium | reverse complement strand
GTCGTACATTCCCTCGTAAGTATGGCCGAGGTAGCCGAAGGTTTCATACTTGAAGCCCGCCATCGCCGCGGCGGCATTTGCCCACTGCGTTACCTCTTTTTTGATATAATTCGTTTGCGACGACGAAGCGACTATGCAGGCGGGAATATTGCGCCCCAAGCGCTCGTATACACCGCAAACCTCAGGCATTGCGCAAATGTCGTCGTTTACCAGCTGAATGTAGGTCGTGGTGTTGGTGTAATCCAGATGATTCAGCGGCTGAATTCCCACCAAAACCTGCGGTATATCCAGATAACGCGCAAACGGCGCGCATACTGCCGACGGAACATAGGTTGACATAATGATAAACAGTAGGTCGGCGTCCTCTTTTTTTAATGCTCTGACGGCATTAAAGGCCTGTTCCACGCAATCGACAAAGCCAATATCCGCAATATCGTATTTTTGCGGTTCAAGATAGGCTTTGAATTGCTCGCTTTTTTGCATGAGCTCCTCGCGCAGACCGTCAAATTGTTCGAAGTAGATATAGTGACCGAGTGTCACCAAGGCTATTTTTGCTTTTTTCATTCCGATATCTCCTTTACTACTATTAATTATAGCATAAAAAGGCGCCGATACAATGGATAAATCACATGATTTAAGCACAAAACGACCGTTTGCTATTGACCGCACGTATATTTTTTGATATAATATAGTCAAGAGGGGAGTATTTATTATGATGTCCGAATCGTTTTACATTGATATAAGCAAAATAAATATCGCTCACGAATTCGTGCTTAACAATAATAATCGCTGTGAATACCCCAACGGCAGAAAATGCTACGGCATAATTTATTGTATAGACGGTGAGGCGGCGTATAGATTCGCTTCAAAAAGCTGTTTTACGTTGAAAAAGGGCAATGTGTTGTTTTTGTCCCCCAACGCCGCGTACTCCATTTCCACAAAGGGCGAATGCCGACACTACACCATAAATTTCGAGGATCATCGCGAGTTTTCGAATCCGAGCTTTTTGGCAGAGGACTTTTATTTGCTGGACACGGCAAACACCGAGCTTTATTACCATCTTTTCAAAAAGGCGGTTGCACGGTGGAATGTTAAAAATATAGGCTTCGAAATGCAGGCCCTTGCCGCGCTCTACGAGCTTTTGGCGACCTTTGCTTCCGAAATATACGAAAAGGACTACAGCCCCGGCTCATGCCTGCGCCTGCGCCCGGCCAGGGAGTATATTGAGCACAATTTTAAAAAGTATATAAATTTAGATATGCTTGCCAATCTTGCCGATATGAGCGTAACTAATTTCAGACGCGAATGGGCAAAATACTATGACGAATCCGCCTTGCAATACCGCGACAGAATTCGGCTGAGCTATGCCAAGGAATATTTGAACAGCGGCTATTATACGGTTTCCGAGGTGGCGGAAAAATGCGGCTTCGGCGATGTCAATTATTTTATTCGCTTTTTCAAAAAGCATATGGGCGTTCCGCCCGGCAAATTCAGAAGTATTTAAATTGCTTGATGCAGCCGCAAGATAATATTAAAAATGAGAAGCGAAATGCTTCTCATTTTTAATATTATTTATTATTCCTCTTCGGCTTGCTTAATTAACTCTTTGACATAAACTACTGTTTTTTGGATATCCTTCAGCTGCTGTTCGCCGGTAATTTCGCGCTCTATGTACAAGTCACCGCAATAGCCGCTTTTCAAGAGCTTCGGCAAAAAGACCTTGAAATTAACACTGCCTTCACCGACAACGCGCTCGGAACCCAGACGATGGAAATCACCGCTCGGATAATCTCCGTCCTTTACGTGAATGCCGCGAATTCGGTCGCCGTAGATGGAAATCGCGTCCACCGGGTTTCCGCGACCGTACAGAATTAAGTTTGCCGGGTCCAAATTAATGCCCAGATTATCCGCGCCGACATCAGAGAACAGACGCATTAGAGTGACCGGAGTTTCCTGACCGGTTTCAAAATTGAAGAAAATATCCAGCTTTTTGCAATATGCTGCAATGTCACGCACCGCGCTGACCAAATCGCGGTAGCCGTCGTAAATCGGCTGTTCGGGCACAAAGCCGACATGCGTTGCCATATCGTGTACTCCCAACAGCTTGGCAAAATCCGCTTCTTTTTTCAGCTCCTGCAAGCGCATGGCACGATATGCCGACGGCACCAGACCGAGTGTAACGGGGCCGTCAACAAAGTTCCAAACGGCGGGACCCGACCAGCCTGCCCAAAAAGAAGAAATGCGTACCTTTCCGTCCAACAGCTCATGCACGCGCGCCGCGTTTTCGGGTGTGCAGAGCGCCGTGTCCCAATTGTTCAGCTGTATGCATTCAATGCCGGCGTCCGTCAGCAGGCGAACACCGTCCGCGCCCTCGTTGAGCAATCGATCCAACGAATGAATGACGCCGATTCCGTTAGTATACTTCATAAAAAACACCTTTCATTTTTTCTATATTATTACCATGAAGCAAAAATGTGTGCTTGCATGGACATTTTTGCGAAGCCGTAAATATTGCGGTCGCGCTAAAGGCGCGACAACACCTCATCCGTCACGGTGTAGCCGTGACACCGAGCATATGAAATATGCTCAACCATAGCGTCGTAAGTCGCGTCAAGGAAAAAGCTTTATGCATATATTATGCCACAATTTAACGATAATGTCAATAGCTTTTTTGTGCCATATACGCTTTCTTAAGTTTTTGTTGCTTAATGCGCGTCAAACCAGTTATCCCCGCAGGCAACCTCGCATTCCAGCTTCACACTGTCGAGATTGACGGCGTTTTCCATTTCATCGCGCAAAAGCGTTTGAACATAGTCCGCTTCCTCGCGCGGCGCCTCGATAATAAGCTCGTCGTGCACCTGCATTATGATGCGGCTTTTCAGACCCTCGAGCTCCAGCCGACGGTCGGTATTGACCATGGCAAGCTTTATTATGTCGGCCGAGCTGCCCTGAATAGGTGTATTCATGGCAACACGTTCGCCGAACGCCTGCATTTGCTTTTTTGGTGAGGCCAGCTCGGGCACATATCGGCGGCGATTGAAAATCGTGCTGATATAGCCGTCGGCGCGCGCCTGATTTTTAATGTTGTCAAGGTATTCCTTAACCCGCGGATAGGTGCGAAAATAGCCCTTTATATACTCCGCCGCCTCGGCTCTTGGCACGCCCAAATCAATTGACAGCGAATAGTCGCCTATGCCGTAAACTATGCCGAAATTAACAGCTTTGGCGCTTTTTCGCATTTCGGGTGTCACGCGCTCAAGCGGCACGTCGAACACCTGCGACGCGGTGATAGAATGTATATCCTCGTGATTGGCAAATGCCGAAATCAGCCGTTCGTCCTGCGACATATATGCAAGTATGCGCAGCTCAATTTGCGAATAATCGGCATCTATCAGCACATAATCGCTGTCTTCGGCAATAAAATATTTTCGAAGCTCGCGTCCCAACTCGGTGCGAACCGGAATATTTTGCAAATTCGGCTCCGACGAGGAAAGTCTGCCGGTTGCGGTGAGCATCTGATTGAAGCTGGTGTGGATTCGACCGTCGTCTGCTATCACCTTGATAAGCCCCTCGACATAGGTGCCGTACAGCTTTGAAAGCTGGCGGTAATAAAGAATATCGTGTATAATCGGGTGCCGTCCGGCAAGGCGATCCAGCGTTTCGGCGTCGGTGGAATAGCCGGTTTTGTTCTTTTTAAGCACCGGCAGGCACAGCTTTTCGTACAGCACAACGCCGAGCTGCTTGGGCGAATTGATATTAAACGGGCCGGTATACGAATATATTTTTTGCTCGACGGTTTCGATTTCGGCCTTGATTTGCTCGCCGTAGCTTTCTATGCCCGACTTTGAGACACGAAAGCCGTAAAGCTCTGTTTTGGCAAGGGTTTTCGCCAAGGGAAGCTCTATTTTTTCGTACAGCTCAACGCAGTCAAGCGCTTTTATTTCGGCGCTCAGCTCAGTGTAAAGCCGCGGCAAAAATCGGCAAATATATGCGGGCTCGGCGACCTTTGCCTTTGAAATGCCCTGACGGCAAAATACCATTATCAGCTTTTCGACGTCGGTTGCGCTTTCGGTGGGATTTATGATATATGCCGCCAAAAGCGCATCAAAGACGACGTTTTTTATTTCCGTTATTATATCTGTACCGTAAATTTCAGCGCAAAAGCGGCAATATTCCTTGAAATTATATAGGGCGATTTTTACCTTGTCAGACACGATAATTTTTTTTAAATCGTCGCTCACCCTGTACGACCTGCCGTCGATGTCGAAATAAAACGCTTTTTCGCCCGCCGTATAAGTGAGATACAGCGTATCTCCGCAAATTTCGAGCAACCTTTCGGCGCCGATTTCGGAAAATTCGGTTTTTTCCTCCTCCTCGACCTCTATCTGCTCCATTGAAAGCTGTGACGATTCGCTCGGCGCGTCGCCGTCTATGCCGAAGGCTTTGAGTAGCTTTGAGAATTCAAGCCGTATAAAGAGCTCGCGCAGGGCGGAACTGTCGGAGCCCTTTGCTTTCAGCGCTTCAAGCTCCGGCAAATCCGGCGTATTTAATTCGATAGTCGCCAGCGTTCGGCTGATTTCGGCGCTTTGGCGGCCGTTTGCCAGCTTTTCCTTGACCGACTTGGTAAGCTCGGCCTGCGGCAAATTTTCGTACAGCTTGTCAATATCTCCGTATTCGCCGATAAGCTTCATGGCGGTTTTTTCGCCGATGCCCGGAACACCCGGAATATTATCCGAGCTGTCACCCATCAGCGCCTTTAAGTCGATAAGGTGAATCGGATCGAAGCCGTATTTTTCGCGGAAAGCCGCCGTGTCGTAAACTACATCGCTTCCGGTGGTGCACAAAATTACATTGCACTTGTCGCTCACCAGTTGCAAAGCATCGCGATCACCGGTCACGATGGTGCAAAAAACGTCGTTTTGCGCGCAAATTCGCGAATATGTGCCCAAAATATCGTCCGCCTCGTAGCCCTCGCGCGTCAGGCATTCAATTCCCAGCGCGGCGGTAACGCTGTGTACATATTCAACCTGCATACGAAGCTCGTCAGGCATGGGCTTGCGCTTGCCCTTGTAGTCCTCAAACATTTTATGCCGGAAGGTCGGCGCCTTTAGGTCAAACGCCGTGCCGATATAGTCGGGCTTTAGCTCATCAATGTGCTTTTTCAAAATATTAACATAGCCGTAAACCGCGTTTGTGAAAAGCCCGTCCTTGGTTTTCAGCGGCTTTACGCCG
>CAYWMF010000128.1:0-5280 GCA_964459175.1 uncultured Oscillospiraceae bacterium | reverse complement strand
GCGAAATATCCTTGTCGGGATCCTGAGCTTCCAAAAAGAGGAGCTGTGCCACAACCAGCGAGGCGGTGGTATCGTTCACCTCGTCGGCAAGGAATACGATTCGGTCGTTCAAAAGGCGGGAATAAATGTCGTACGAGCGTTCACCGCGACCTGTTTGTTCAACTACCATTGGTACAAGTGCCATAAATTTTTCCTCCTTAAATGTATCTTAAAATTGCGGAAGCAAAGCTTCCGCAATTTTTTATATTTTAGTTGTTTTCTTCGGTTGCTTCGGCGGTATCTGCTTTTTTCTTTCTGGTGGTCTTGGGTTTGTCGGCCTTAGCCTTTTCGGCCTTTTCAGCCTCTTCCTTGGCCGCCTTTTCCTTTTCCTCGGCGGAAACCTCGGTTACCTTGGCGTTGTTCTTGATAAACTCGGAAGCCTTGCGCATTGCCAGATCCTTCTTAACGGCATCCTTGTCAAGCGCCTGTTCAACCTTTTCAAGCTCCATCTTGTAAGCGTCGGCGATACTCTTGTATTCCTCGGCGATTTCGTCGTCGGTAGGAGTAATGTTTTCCAGCTCGACAATCTTTTCAAGAGCAAGGCGAACCTTAACCTGGCGCTCTGCCTGGGGCTTCATCTGTGCCTTGAGGTCGTCGAGAGTGGTGCCGGTGTACTTGAAGTACATATCCATATCAATGCCCTGAGACTGCATACGGTAAGCATAGTCGTTAACCATGGAGTCGGTTTCCTGGGTGAACATAACCTCGGGGATATCGGCGTTGACATTGGCGATAAGCGCATCGTAAAGCTGTTCGGAAAGTGCGCCCTCTGCCGCATCGTTGTATCTCTTTTCTATTTTTGCCTTAAGATCGGCTTTATATTCAGCCAAAGTATCGAATTCGGAAACATCCTTTGCAAATTCGTCATCCAGCTCGGGAAGCTCCTTAACCTTGAGGGAGTTGAGGGTTACGGTGAATACGGCATCCTTGCCCTTGAGCTCCTCGGCATGGTACTCCTCGGGGAATTTGACGTTAATATCAAAGGTTTCGCCGATATTGTGACCGACGATCTGCTCCTCAAAGCCGGGAATAAACTGACCGGAGCCCAGCTTCAGGTCGTGATCCTTGCCTTCGCCGCCCTCGAACGCTACGCCGTCTACCTTGCCCAGGTAGTCAATGTTGGCGGTATCGTCCATAGCAGCTGCGCGATCGGTGATTTCGACAAGACGGGAATTTCTTTCGCGCGCCATATTAACCTCGCGCTCTACATCCTCGTCGGTAACGGCGCGGATAACCTTTTCGGCCTCCAGACCCTTATAAGAGGTGATTTCAACCTCGGGCTTTACATAAACCTTTGCGGTGATTTCAACGCCCTCGTCGGTAATTTCGCCGACGGAAATTTCGGGCTGTGCAACAGGGTCGATAGCGCTTTCCTTAACGGCGGCCTCGTACTCTGCGGGGATAAGATTGTTGAGCGCATCCTCATAGAAAACGCCCTTGCCGTACATTTTTTCGATAATGCTCTTGGGAGCCTTACCCTTGCGGAAGCCGGGAACATTTATCTTGGGAGCATTCTTTTTGTAAACCTTGAGAACCTCGGCCTCGAATGCGTCCTTGGCGATAATAAGCTCAAGCTCCACTACGTTTTTTTCGGGTTTGTTGACATTTTTTAAACTCATTTTGGAAAATCCTTTCTCTTGATATGTATAACACATTATATTCTAATCAATTTTTTGCGCTTGTCAATAGATTTTGATAAATTTTCCACAATATTTTCAATCTATTCTTAAAGGCTTAAATTCCAGACGGTCCGCCGAGACGAGATTGAGCTCGATTGAGTACTTGAATCGGCACAGCTTTTCGTCGGAGGTCATTCCGTGCAGGTGGCCGTAATACAAGCGCTGAACGCCGTATTCCAGCAAGACGTCGAACATTTTATCCTGCACGGCAAAGGGAGTTGCCGGTGGAAAATGCAGAAACGGAATTATTTCGGCGTCGGGGTTTTCGATTTTCAATTTTGCCGCGGCCTCCAGCGAAATGCGCAGGCGCTGAGCCTCGCGCTCCACCAGCTTAACATCCTCGGGCTTGAGGTCTTGCTCGCAAATCCAGCCGCGTGTGCCGCAAATTATTTTGCCCTGAGCAAGGCAGGCATTATTATATAGGAAAGAAATTGTCGAAAAGCCTTTTTCTTCGCGATAGCGCTCCAGCTTTGCGGCGGTGTCCCACCAATAGTCGTGGTTGCCCTTGCCGATGATTTTATGACCCGGCAGACTGTCGATAAATCGGAAATCCGCTTCAGCCTCGTCCAACGTCATTGCCCAGGAAATATCGCCCGGCATGACAACGGTATCGTCATCGGTGACGGCCGCGCGCCAATTTTCGCTCAATCTTTGAACGTAATTCTGCCAGCGCGAGCCGAAAACATCCATCGGCTTGTCACAGCTGAAGGAAAGGTGCGGGTCGGAAATCGTATAAAGCACGATGCGGTGGCTACGCCTTAAGGAACTTCATCACTTCGTCCGCCATATTTTCTTTATCAACGGTGGTTGTGAAGCGTGCGCTCTTGCCCATCAGGGCGGCGATAGGTGCGGGAACCGGCGCCTTGGTGTGCTGTTCGAGCGCCTTAACAGCGGCGAACTCGTCGCCCTCGGCGGTAATGCCGAACGAAGAAAGCACATCGGCGGAGAATTTATACGGGCTGGCGGTGGAAACTACCAGCATTTCGGTGTTATCGCAGGTCTTGGCGCGGTATTGCTCGGCGCAATATGCCGCGACAGCGGTATGGGTATCCATCAAATAGGAATTATTTTCAAAGTACTTTTTGATGGTTGCGCGTGTATTGTCCTCGTCGCAGTAGAAGCCGTAGAACAGCCGCTCGATTTTGGCGTGAGTTTCGGGGCTTACCTTATATTTTCCGCTCTCGCCGAGCGCTTTCATGTTAGCGGCGGTGGTTTCACAGCCGTCAAGCAGATAGAGCAGTCTTTCGAGGTTGCTGGAAATCAGTATATCCATCGAGGGTGAGCTGGTCTGATAGAACGGGCGGTTGCGGTCGTACACGCCGGTATTGATGAAATCGGTGAGAATGTTGTTTTTGTTTGACGCACAAATGAATTTTTGGATATTCAGCCCCATTTCGCGAGCTATGTAGGCGGCGAAAATGTTGCCGAAGTTACCGGTAGGAACGCAAACATTGATAGGATCGCCGAGCTTGATTTTGCCGACGTTTATCAGGTCGCAGTAAGCCGAAATGTAGTAAACAATCTGCGGTGCGAGGCGTCCCCAGTTAATGCTGTTGGCGCTGGACAGGAAATATCCCGCCTTATCGGCCTCGGCGGCAAAATCCTTATCGCCGAAAATCTTTTTAACGCCGCTTTGCGCGTCGTCGAAATTGCCGTGAATTGCGCAGACATTTACGTTTGTGCCCTCTTGCGAGGCCATCTGGAGCTTTTGTATTTTGCTGACGCCGTCGCAGGGGTAAAAGACCATAATCTTTATTTTGTCAAGGTTTTTGTAGCCCTCGAGAGCCGCCTTGCCGGTATCGCCGGAGGTTGCAACAAGAATGCAGGCGTCATTTTCACTGCCGGTAGATTTGAGCGCCTCGGAAAGCGCCAGCGGCATGAATTGCAGCGCCATATCCTTGAACGCGCAGGTCGGTCCATGCCACAGCTCAAGGAAATTCACATTGCCCGCCGCCTTAACCGGAGCGGGATTTTCGCCGAAGGACTCGCGGCGATAGGCCTTTTTGCAAAGCTCGCCGAGGTTTTTATAGTCGTCAAGAAACAGCGCAAGCACCTTTTCGGCACGGCCGGTATAATCCAAGCCGCAAAGCTCCTTTATAAAGCCGTCATTTATCTGCGGGATTTTTTCGGGCATATAAAGGCCGCCGTCGGAGGCGATACCCTTTTTGATGACCTGAGCGGCGGTCAGCTTTTGATTTTCGCCGCGTGTGCTGGTATAAAACATGGCTTATCTCCTTTAATGAGAATTGAAATGAGTGTTGTTCATATCGCATATGAACGCATTTTCTATATAGTTAATTTTAATTTTACCGTTTGATTTTTCCACAACCTCGGCCACGTCAAATCGATACAGCGGGTAAAACGTGCGATAGGTGCGGATAAACTGCCTTGCCGCCTTTATAATGCTGTTTTGCTTTTTGGGCGTCACGCTTTCGGCGGGCGTGCCGTACAGCTCGGCGCTTTTTTCGCTTTTGGAGCGAACCTCCACAAACGCCAACAGCTTTCCGCGTGAGGCAACAATATCTATTTCGCCGCCGGCGGCGTAAAAATTCGTGTACTGTATCCGCCAGCCGCGAAGCCGCAAATACCACCGAATTCGTTTTTCCGCGCGGCTGCCCTTTTCGCGCCTATTCATCGCCCTCATACAGCTTTTTCAAAAAGCTTGCACGGTGGTGCGGCGTGGGGCCGTACTTCAAAATAGCCTCGTAATGCTGCTTTGTGGGGTAGCCTTTATGCTTTTTCAAGCCGTACATCGGGTATTTTTCGTCCATTTCGAGGCAATACCTGTCACGCGAAACCTTTGCCAAAATCGAAGCGGCGGCAATCGACGGAATTTTGCGGTCTCCGCCGACAACGGCCTTTGCCGACTGCTCAAAGCCGCGCAAAACATTGCCGTCCACCAGCAAAAAATCGGGCTTGACAGCCATATTTTCAACTGCCCGCTTCATCGCCAGCATCGCGGCGTTGAGTATATTGATTTCATCTATTTCCTGCGCGGTACAAACGCCGATACCGTAGGCAACGGCATTTTCGACAATCACGTCGTACAGCTGTTCACGTTTTTTTTCGCTAAGCTTTTTGGAGTCGTCCAGCCCCGGCGGCATATAACCGTTCGGAAGTATGACTGCGGCGGCATATACGCTGCCGAACAGCGGTCCCCTGCCCGCCTCGTCCAAGCCGGCAACCAGCGCGGCGCCGTCGGGAGTGAGCTCGGTCTGTAAATCCCATGTCATAATATCAAATCTTTCTGCGCATATTTTAATGAAATCGGAAAGGCTGCGGAAAATCGAATTATTTTACGTAAAATTAAGCAATGTAAAAACAGTATATTTTTAAAATTTGTTTTTGGCTTTCGGGACTATTTAAAATAGAAAAAACATATTTTCAAGTGGAAATTAGGAAAAATAGGCAAAGTATATTGCAATTTTGAACGAACGCGGTTTGCTATTGCAAATGAACGACCGAAAACGCGATAGACAAAGCATATTTTTTCAACCGAAATTTTGGAATTAGGAAAAATAGGCAAAGTATATTGCAATTTTGAACGAACGCGGTTTGCTAT
>CAYWMF010000127.1:0-5298 GCA_964459175.1 uncultured Oscillospiraceae bacterium | reverse complement strand
GGGCGATACCGATAGCGCCTTCAGCGGCGGCAAAGGACTCGTGACCTGCCAGGAAGCAGAAGCATTTTGTTTCTTCTCTGAGAAGCATTGCGGCGAGGTTGCCGTGGCCGAGACCGACCTTACGAGTTTCGGCAACAGAGCCGGGAATGCAGAATGCCTGGAGACCGATACCGATAGCTTCAGCGGCGTCGGCGGCGTTGTTGATGCCCTTCTTGAGCGCGATAGCGCAACCGAGGGTGTAAGCCCATGCGGCGTTTTCAAATGCGATAGGCTGAATGTCCTTAACGATTTTATCGACGTTGATGCCCTTGGAGAGGCACAGTGCCTGGGCTGCTTCGAGATTTTCAAAGCCGTATTCCTTGAGGCATTCGTTGATTTTGTCTATTCTTCTTTCGTAACCTTCAAATTTTACCATTTTACTATGCCTCCTTCTTATTCTTCGCGCGGGTCAATGTACTTGACCGCTTCGTCATATCTGCCGTACGACTTGATATTGGCTTCGTATGCTTCCTGAGCGGACTTGCCGTGACGGATCATTTCCATCATTTTGCCCAGGTGAACGAACTTGTAGCCGATAACCTCGTTGTTTTTGTCAAGACCGAGGGAAAGAATGTAGCCCTCTGCCATTTCGAGGTAACGAACGCCTTTTTCCTTGGTGGCGAAGATGGTACCGATCTGCGAGCGCAGACCCTTGCCCAAATCCTCGAGCGAGGCGCCGACGGGCAGACCGTTTTCGGAAAATGCGGTCTGGGTGCGGCCGTAAACGAGCTGCTTGAAGATTTCTCTCATAGCGACGTTAATTGCGTCACATACAAGGTCGGTGTTGAGCGCTTCGAGAATGGTTTTGCCCTGCAGAATTTCGGCAGCCATAGCCGCAGAGTGAGTCATACCGCTGCAGCCGGAGGTTTCAACGAGAGCCTCCTCGATGATACCCTCTTTAACATTGAGGGTGAGCTTGCACATACCCTGCTGAGGCGCGCACCAGCCTATACCGTGGGACAGACCGGAAATATCCTTGATTTCATATGCTTTAACCCATTTGCCTTCTTCGGGAATGGGCGCGGGACCGTGATGCGGTCCTTTTGCGACCGTACACATTCTTTCAACTTCGTGAGATAAATTAGCCATTTTAAGAATTCCTTTCTGAATAGTTTATGTAGAAATTATCAGTCAACAATAACTTCGCCGACAATATTGGGTGTAGCGCCGGCGGCGTTGGCTTCGTCGGTGTCGATGTGCATAAAGCGCGCGAATTTGTCGCTTACACGGACAACAACGTCGTCAAATACCAGCGGACGGCTGCCGTTGATTTTAACCTTGACAATCTGCTTGTTGGTAACACCGATTTCTTCGGCATCGGCGGGAGTCAGGTGCAAATGACGCTTTGCCGCGATAACGCCCTTATCCAGAACGACTTCGCCGCAGGGGCCGACGATTTTACATCCCTCGGTGCCCTCGATATCGCCGGATTCGCGGATCATGGCATTAACGCCCAGGGTTCTTGCGTCGGTGAGGGATACCTCAACCTGGCTTTCGGGGCGTGCCGGTCCGAGAATGATTACGTTGGCAATGGATTTTTTTGGTCCGACAACTTCAACTCTTTCTTCGCAGGCATACTGACCGGGCTGGGAAAGGTCCTTTTTGGGAGTCAGGGTATGACCCTTACCGAAAAGGATTTCGATGTCTTCCTGCTTGAGGTGAACGTGACGTGCAGAGGTTTCGACAATGATTTCTCTTGACATGGTTCTATCTCCTTTATAAATTATTAACTTTAAGGCAGGCGGTTATACGCCAACCTATATTTTAGCATAACAGGGGGATAAAGTAAACAGTAAAATTGTAAATTTAATGGCTTTAATACGGCAGATAGCTCAGCGGATTGACGTCCTTGCCGTTTTTGTAGAGCGTGAAATGCAGATGCTTGCCGGTGGAACGGCCGGTGGTGCCGACATATCCGATGACCTGCCCCTGCTTGACGGTGTCGCCGGTGGAAACCGACGGCCATTTGTTCATGTGGCCGTACAGCGACTGATATCCGCCGCCGTGGTCGATAATAACGTAGTAGCCGTAGCCGGTGTAGGCGTTGCCGCCCGCGGTGACGACGGTGCCTCCCGCGATAGCGTAAATTTCGGGCGAGGTGCCGCTGGTCGCAATGTCAAGGCCGTTGTGATAGGCCTGCTTGCCGGTGAAAGGATCCTTACGATAGCCCCAGCCGGAAGAAATTATGTATTTTTTCGGCAGTGGCCAGATGAAGCCGGCGTCGCTGTAATTGTAGGTGGGGGTGTTGCGCTTTTGCATTTCCTCCAGCAGGCGCTTCATCTCTTTTTCGGTTTCGGCCATTTCGGCTTCCTCGCGCGCCAAATCCTTTTCGTATTCGTCAATATCCTTTTGGAATTTGGCAACGGTCGCCTGCGATTGGTTTATCTTTTCGGCCAGCTCCAGCTCCTGCGAAGAAAGCTCGGTGAAATATTCGGTGTATTTGTCGGTGGCAAGCTGAATTTCTTCCTTTTGCTGCTTTTGGGTGGCAAGGTTTTCGGTTATGCCGTCCAACAGCTTTTTGTCATAATCCAACAGCTCGCGGGAAACCTCGATTCGGGAAATGAAATCCAAAAAGTTTTCCGATTCAAAAATGAATTCCAAAAAATTGGAGTTGCTGTTATTTTCGTGATTGTACACCAGGCGGTTTTTGAATATCTGTACCGCCTTGGCAAGCTCGCCCTCCAGCCGCTCAATCTCGGCCTCCTTGCCGGAAATTTGGCTGGTGTAAATATCCAGCAGGCTTTGGGTGGTGGAAATGTTGCTTTTTATAAGGTTTATTTCGTTGGTTTGCTGAGCCAGCACGGCGTTTTCGGAGCTTTGCTTATTTTTGAGGTCCTGGAGCGCCTTTTTGGTTTCGGACTGCTTTTTCTTGATAATATCCAGCTCGCCCTCCAGCTGTTTTATCTGCGTTGCCTCGTCCTCGGCGTAGGCGCAGGGGATCAGCGCTATGCACACCAGCGCCGCCAGCGCGAAAATCAGGCACAATATTTTCTTAGACATTCATATTTTCCTTTCGTTTTAGGGTTTCAGGCGGTTCTTTTCCATCGCTTTGAACAGCGAATTCAACAGCAAAAACAGTATTATGATTTCCACCGGCAAAAAAGCGATGTTTTTTAATACACGTGTGCCGACGCTCAAAAACACGTTTTGCGCCGACAGATACCCCGCCCAAATCAGCATTGCGGTGTTGAGGCACATGTTGACGAACAAATTTGCCACCGACTGCGCCGCGACAATGCGCGCCAGCGTCGGCTTTCGGCGGAACATGATACAGCCCATAAGCACGCCGCGCACAATTTCAACAATGATAAGCTGCGGCAGAACAGCCTGCCCGCTGAGAATTACGCCCATAACATCGCCGATAACGCACATTGCGGCGCACACGACCGGGCCGTAAAACGATGCGCACAGCATCACCGGCACAAAAATGAAGTTGAGCTTCAAGCCGTTGCCGAAGCGCAATGACAAAAACGGCTGATCCAGCACAATCGTTATGGCGATGAGCATGGCCGTTATTACTATGGTTTTGGCGCTTTTGAGCGTGCCGAACGATTCGGCAAAAATATTGCGCCGAGCGATCGCGGAAAAATTATTGTTCATATTAACCTTTACGGATATTGACCTTTTAATCTTTACGGAAATTTTGACATTATAAAAGCTTTTTCTACCGATACATATAGTATACCACATTTTTAAAATAAAGTAAATACAAATTTCAACGAATTTTGCAAATTTACATTATAAGTAATATTAATTCGGACTTTGCGGCGCAAAGCAGCGTCGGTCGGCAAAGCTTATTGCGGTAAAATCAAAAGCCGTCGGAATCCCGACGGCTTTTGTGATATTAGATTAAAAGATTAATTCGAGTAGATTTTTGCTCAGTAAAGCCTCTTTATGCGTTTACCGCTCAGTCCTCGGTTTTATCGCTGAATTCAGCGTGGCATGACGGGCAAATAACGCGCGAAGGGTCGATGCTGTCGTCCAAAAATACAGGCTCGCCGCAGGAAGGACAGGTTACCTGGTAGAACTCGCCGATGTCGTCATCGTCGATGTCATCGTCGTCAATATTTTCGATGTAGACGCAATCCTCGCCGCATTCATCGCAATTGCCGTCGCATTCCTCGCCGTAGAAATCGTCCTCAAGCTCGCCCAAGTCGTCGTCAATTTCCTCGATGTACTGGCTGAGCTCTTCCTGATCGTCCTCGATGTCGTTAATGGCAAACGCCAAGTCCTCGAGAATATCGACTACATACATCAGAACTTTGCCTTCTTTGGTTTCGCTGTTGATTTCGAGACCCTCCATAAGGCCCTTGAGACGTGCAACCTTTTCGTTTACAGTCATGGTAATTCTCCTTTCGTGATGGGGAATTTTATACTCTTTCGAGATATTCGCCGGTTCTGGTGTCTACCTTGACAACGTCGCCTTCGTTTACAAACAGGGGAACCTTGATTTGAACGCCGGTTTCGAGAGTTACGGGCTTGGTAGCGCCGGTAGCGGTGTCGCCCTTAACGCCGGGTTCGGCCTCGGTAACGGTAAGCTCCATGAACATGGGGGGCTCTACGCCGAAAACATTGCCCTGGTAGGAAAGAATTTTGCAAGTGGTGTTTTCTTTAACGAACTTAAAGCTGTCGCCCAGAATGTCTGCGTTGAGAGGGGTCTGCTCGTAGGTTTCGTTATCCATAAAGTAATAAAGCTCGCCGTCGGAATAAAGATATTCCATTTCGCGGCGCTCGATGTGTGCCGGGGGGTATTTATCGGTGGGATTGAAAGTTTTTTCAATTACCGCACCGGTTATTACGTTTCTGAGTTTTGTACGAACGAAAGCCGCGCCCTTACCGGGCTTAACATGCTGGAATTCTATAACCTGCATTACGCTGCCGTCCATATCGAAAGTCACGCCGTTTCTGAAATCGCCTGCTGTTACCATTGTGGTACCTCCAAAAAATGTACAATTTTATTCATTGTAAATATATTACACCATTTTCAGAAATAATTCTATAGCATTTTTTGAACATTTTAAGAATTAGAGAAAAACTTATATAAATTTCAGCCCGTAAACCGCCGACCGACGCAAAAAGTCCTATTTTTTTAACGGCTCACCGCACGAACGAGGCTTTCGACTGTATTATTATCGGTTTGGAAAACATAGCTATTGACAAAACCGTGCGCTTTGGCTTATAATATAGCTAAATAAAGTAAAGGATGAAAAAAATTGAAAAAGGAACTTGAAAAGCAACAAGCTTCCTCTTATATAGAGG
>CAYWMF010000126.1:0-5357 GCA_964459175.1 uncultured Oscillospiraceae bacterium | reverse complement strand
CGGAATAATGAGCAAAATGATCAACATAAAAGGCAAAAGCCCAGCTGAACAGCAGCATTTTCTCTTAGCGCGGTGTAGGCAGACCTATAGCGCCGCCGAAGGTTTCGGAGCTGGTGTTCTGGAAAATGGATTTAACGATTTCGCCGAACGCGAGGGTAACGATCGCAAGATAGTCGCCGCGAAGTCTAAGTGCCGGCAAGCCGATAATCACGCCGCAGATTGCCGCGATGGCGCCGCCGATGAGTATGCAGATTATAAAGGTTAGGGGGCCGTTGCCCAAAACGGGCGCCAGCAATGCCGAGGCCTTACCGCCGAGATACGCGCCAACGCACATAAAGCCGGCGTGACCCAGCGAAAGCTCGCCCAAAAAGCCGACAACAAGGCTGAGCGAAACCGAAAGGATAATACTTATCGCGATTTTTTCCAGCAAAACCAACAGCGAATCCTTGAAATGGTAGCCGCTGAAGGTCATAACCGCCAAAACGACGGTAAGAATGCCGATTACAATATAATTTATATAATGCTTCCAGCTGATTTTTTTCATATTCATTATACCTTTTCCCTCCTCTTCTTACCGAGGAAGCCGGTAGGTCTTACCAGAAGAATGATTATAAGTATCGAAAACTCGATAGCATCGGTGTACGGCGCGATTACGGTGATTTTATACGAAATGCATTCGACCACGCCGAGAAGAATGCCGCCCAGCATAGCGCCCGGAATGGAGCCGATACCGCCGATAACCGCCGCGGTAAAAGCCTTGATGCCCGGCATTGCGCCCATGGTGTTGGAAACGCTGGGAGCTTTAAGCAGATAAAACAGACCCGCCAGCGCCGCCAAAGCGGAGCCGATAGCGAAGGTCACGCTGATGATACCGTTGACGTTGATGCCCATAAGCTGAGCCGCGCCTCTGTCCTCGGACACGGCGATCATGGCGCGTCCCAGGCGGGTATACTTGATAAACAGCGTCAGCACAGCCATGACAACCACGGTAACGGCCAGCGTTACCAGCGCCGAGCCCTGAACCGAAACGCCGAAAAGGGTGATGGAGCCGAAATCATAGACGGTAACCATCTTGATAGCAGAGCCGAAAATTATCTGTGCCAGACTCTGAAGCAGGTAGCTGACGCCGATTGCGGTAATAAGCACCGCCAAGGGCGAAGCTCCGCGAAGCGGTTTATATGCCACTTTTTCGATTACAATACCCAAAGCTACGCACACGACAACCGCCATGGCAACGGCGATAAGCGGATGCCCCGCCATGATCATGAACACGTATATGGTGTAACCGCCGACCATGATAATATCTCCGTGCGCGAAATTAAGCATCTTGGCAATACCGTAAACCATGGTATAGCCCAGTGCTATCATGGCATAAATTCCGCCGAGACTCAAACCGTTGATTAGCGTGGATAAAATCAGTTCCATTTTTATACCTTAAATTTCAGATTTATTATTTGTGTAAGAACAGCACATTTGCCGGCGCGGATTTCCGCGTCGGCAAAGCGCCTTTTAAATTGTTTTTACGGAATTATTCAGCGTCTGCGCCGACAATATTGTCGATAACAACGCTCTGGCCTTCAGCCGCGGGAAGATTAGTCACGTTGTCTCCGCCCTGAACGCTTACCTCGGGCAATACAACATCATTGTCGCCCTGTGCGGAATTTGCGGCCTTGATTACGTATTTGATAGCGCCCTTATTTACGTATCCGTTGGTTTCCCACGAAATGCTCTGGCCGGTAACGGCGTTTTCAACGGTATAGCCGCCGTTGAACTGAGCCTTAAGAATTTCGCAAAGCTCGGAGGGGCTGATGGTAACCGGGATTTCGGCGCCCTCGCTGATAGCCTTCTTCATAGCGCCGTAGATTGCGTAAACGCAGTCGTAAGCCGAAGCGCCGAACTGGTTGAGGGTCTCGGAGCCGAATTTTTCAACGTACTTGTCGATGAATTCCTTTGCGGCGCCATCGGTAGCCTTGGAATTGAAGTGAGAAAGCATGGTAACTTCCTGCGGAATGGTGTTGATATCGAAGCCCTTGATGCTGTCGATGCCGTCGAATCCGTCGCAGCCGTAGTAAACGGTGTCGGGAGCGACAATATCCTTAGCCTGGGTCAGGAAGAGAGATGCGGGAGTGTAGTAGGTAGGCATGAAAATAAAGGTGCAACCCTTAAGGGTGTCGATCTGGGTGGAAAAGTCGGTAGCATTGGCATCGGTAAAGGTGGTATCGATGACGGTAACCGACTCATCAAGGTTAGCCTTGAACTGGTCGTAAATGCCCTTGGAGTAAGCCTCGTCGGCCTTGTAGAACGCGCCGATGGTCTGGCCGGCAAAGTTTGCGTTTACGTACTCAGCGGCAACCTTACCCTGGTTACCGTCGGCGAAGCACATCTGATAGCCGTTGTCGAATTCGGGAATATCGTCGCCCGAAGCCGAGGGGGTGAGGAAGAACACATTGTCGTCCTTGGACATGTGCTTGAACTCCAGACCGGGAGCTGTGGTAACGGTACCCAAGGACACCTGCATACCGCCCTCGTACATGGACGAGTAGTTGGTGGAAACCTTGGTAGCGTCGTGCATATCGTCGGTAACAACCAGCTTGAACATAACGCCGTTGAGACCGCCGGCGGCATTGATTTCGTCAACCGCGATCTGAGCCGAGTTCTGAACCGCGATGCCGTACATAGCGGCAGCGCCGGTTAAAGGACCGGACACGCCGATAACGTATTCGGTATTGTTTTGTGCGTAGTTGGTTTCCGTTGTGTTACAGCCGACCAAAAGTCCCAAGCACATAACAGCGGAAAGAGCGAGAGCCAAAATTTTGGAAAATTTCATAAATAACCTCCATGGTAAATTTTTTTACGTCTATAGTATAGCGCTTTTCGCGCTTAAAGTCAATATTTTCTGTTAAATTTTTTTGTGTTTTTTCGGTTTTTGTGTGAAATTAACAATTTTCTTTCACATTCGACGCCCTTTTTTGCGGTTTGGCAGGTCTGTTCGACATAAAAATCGCACAAATTTGCTTTTACGGTTATACAGATTATACAATCGTCATTCTGCAAACTCTGAATATTTATGCGCGGCGTCGATTAAAGCGGTGCGAGTGTTGGGCAGCTGCTCGTCGATGACTTGAGCGAGGAGGCGGTTCAGCGTTTGGCCGATTCGGCGGCCGTCGGTGATGCCGATTTCGATAAGGTCGCGACCGCCGATTGCCAAAGCCTTGACGGAAAGGCAGGTATTTTGTCGCTCAAGCTCGTCCACAATTTCAAGTACCGCGTCAAGCGAGTCGGTGACGGCGTATTCATCGGCGTGGGCGAGAATGTCGCCGCGCTTGAGCATGAACAGCAGTCGGACAAACTCATAGGAGGTTTCGGAAATCAGGTGCTTGACCCATTTTCGTTCGGGCGTGACGCGGGTGTCATGGCGCAAAATCAGGTTGTAAACGGTGGAAATCGTGTTGTTGTCGGCATGAAGCGCATGCAAAAGCTCACGTGCCTGTTCGGCGCTCCTTTCCTGGTGGCCGTGCGCGTGGCCGACGCCGTTTTCATCCAACGTGAAGCAAGCAGGCTTTGAAATATCGTGAAACAGGGCAGCCAGTCGCACAACCGGCAGCTTTTCGCACAGTGCGACAGTCTTTACAATATGGGTATAGACATCATATTTATGGTATTTTGTCCTCTGGTCGAAGCCGAAGCAGTCACTCAGCGGCGGAATAATGACTGCGAAAATTTCGCGGAAATCGCACAGCACCCTTTCGGCTCCGTCGCCGCACAACAGCTTTACAAGCTCGGAATAAATGCGCTCGCCGCTGATTTTATTAAGTGTCGGCGCCTTTTCGATCGCCGATTTTGCGGTATCGGCGGCAATTTCGAAGCCCAAAACCGACGAAAAGCGCAGTGAGCGCAAAATTCTCAGCGCGTCCTCGCCGAAGCGGCGGTCGGGCTCGCCAACACAGCAAATTATTTTTTGTTCGATATGCTTTTTGCCGCCGAACGGATCGACCAATCCGCGCGTCGGTGAATAAGCCATGGCGTTGACTGTGAAATCGCGCCGCGCCAGATCCTCCTCAAGACTGCGGGTGAAGAAAACGCTGTCCGGGTGGCGGCCGTCGGAATAGGTGCCGTCGGTACGAAAAGTGGTGATTTCCAGCGGCTCGCCGTCCTGCATAACCGTGACGGTGCCGTGCTTAAGTCCGGTTTCGATAACGCGGCAGTCGGTAAAGCATTCAATCACCTGCTCCGGCAGCGCGTCGGTGGTTATATCAAAATCGTGCGGCGTGATACCCATTATGTAGTCGCGTACACAACCGCCCACGCAGTAGGCCTCGAAGCCGTTTTCGTCCAGCCGCGTCAACGCACGCAGTACAGGCCCGGGCAGCGGGAAAGCGATGTTATCCGACGTGTGCATATTTTTCTCCTAAAATTAATATTTATACAAAAAAGGCAACACAACCGATATACCGCGGCCATGCTGCCTTTTAATTGACAAATTATATTATTTGTTGGTAAGTTTTGCGATTTCAGCCGCGAAATCTTCTTCTTTCTTTTCGAGACCCTCGCCCTTTTCCCATCTTACGAAGGAAACAATCTTGATATCGCCTTCGGATTTGAGGTACTTTTCAACCTTCATGCTGTCGTCCTTGACATAGTCCTGGCAGAGCAGGCAGTTGGTTTCATAGTACTTGCCGGCCTTACCCTCAACCATCTTTTCGATGATATTTGCGGGCTTATTGGCGTTCTTGGGATCGCTCATAATTGTTTTGGTGATAATATCCTTTTCGTCCTCGATGATCTTTGCGGGAACGTCGGTCTTATCAATGTAAAGAGGCGACATTGCGCAAATCTGGAGCGCGATGTTCTTGGAAACCTCCTTGAACTTATCGCTTGCGAAGGTAGCGTCGTCGCAGTCGCAGACAACGATAACGCCCATCTGACCCTTGCCGTGAACGTAGCTGTTCAGCTTGCCCTCGACAATCCGGAATCTTCTGATATTGATGTTTTCGCCGATAACGAATACCTTATCCTTAACTGCGGCTTCAACATTCATATTGCCGTCGAAGTCGAGCGCGAGGAATTCGTCCATATTTGCGGGCTTCTTGGCAAGAAGAATCGCGAGAAGCTCCTTAACAAAGTTCTGGAAGGTTTCGTTCTTTGCGGCAAAGTCGGTTTCAATGTTAACCTCGATGATAGCCGCGGTTTTGCCGTCGTCGGATACGGCAACGTCAACAACGCCCTCAGCGGCGATTCTGGTGGACTTCTTAGCGGCAACCGCAAGACCCTTTTCACGCAGAATCTTTATAGCCTCTTCCGGATCGCCGTTAGCCTCGGTGAGCGCCTTTTTGCACTCCATCATACCGCATCCGGTC
>CAYWMF010000125.1:0-5409 GCA_964459175.1 uncultured Oscillospiraceae bacterium | reverse complement strand
CTAAATACGAGTGGATAAAGCTCCGTATCAAGAACTACTCCGATGCACCGGTATTTGAATTCCACTTTGCATCGACCGCTACCGATGGCAAGATTGTTGCCGATTCCTGCACACATTTCCCGATTTCTACCAAGGACGAAGACTACAAGGAATATATCTTCAATATCAAAGAATATAACCTTGCTTCTCAGGATGTAAACGAGGACGTTTCTCTTACCGCATCGGTTTGGAGCGGCAATATTTCCACTCTGCGCTTTGACTGCATGTGGATTGCCGAGCCCTCCGGCCAGGTACCCAAGGGCTCCAAGATGGAAATCGACTATATCGCTTTCTTTGACAGCAAGGAAGCCGCAGAAGCTTTCGTTCTGCCCAAAAAGGCAGTTCTTTCGAGCGGCGAGGCTGCTACCGACTGGGATAAATCCAGCCCGCATTTCATTCTTTCCGATGCCGAAGAGGTTGCAAGATGGTCTCCCGGTAACTGCTCCTCGGTTTTCGGTCTGGGCAACATGATCGTTAACCCCGCTAACCACGACCCGCAGCTTACCAGAAGCTTTGACGAGCCCTTCAGCGCCGAGGAATATCCTTTCTTCGCTTACCGCTTTAAGGCCGATACCGTTATCACCGGCGGCGGCTTCTTCTTCCTGAATCAGTACGAAACCAAACTTTCCGACGCTACCTTCAGCCCCTTCACCATCGCTAATCCCGGTGAATGGACCAACCTTGTTGTCGATATGCGTCAAATGCAGCACGGCAACTGGAAGGGCAATATCACCCTTATGCGTCTTGACCCGATCAACAGCGGCACCGCTGACACTGATGCTGTCATCATGATCAACCGTCTCGGCTTCTTCAAGAACGCTAACGAGGCTCTCGCATTCCTTAAGGAAGGTACCACTGAGGACTACAGCAAGTCCACCAGCTTCAGAGGCGACCTTTATAAGGCGGTTATCCCCGGCAACACCCTTTTCGACGGCTACAAGCCCTCTGATTTCGCAATTACCGGTACTGTACCGGCAGGCGACGGTACCTCTGAGCCGGTTGTTATGTACACCGCGGCTGACGGTACTCAGAGCGTTGTCGCAATGAGCTACGTCAACGATTACGGCTTTGCTTCCTATACCGCAAACAAGGCCGGCACCTACTCCATCGGCTACAATCACAAGGATTACACCGATATCGCAGGTCACTGGGGCGAAAGCTACATTAACTTCGTTTCCGACCGCACCCTCTTCGGCGGAACCTCTCCCACCGAGTTCTCGCCCGAGGATACCATGACAAGAGGCATGTTCATCACCGTTCTCGGACGTATGCACGGCCTTAACACCGCAAACTATGACGGCAACACCGGTTATGTCGATGTTCCCGCTACCGAATACTACGCACCCTACATTCAGTGGGCTAAGATCGAGGGCATCATGGCCGGCGTCAGCGACACCGCTTTTGCACCCGAGCAGCCCATCACCCGCGCAGATATGGCGCTTGTTATCAAGAACTACATCGACAACAGCGGCTTTGAATTTGCCGTTTACGGCGAAACCGAGGGCTTCAACGACCTTGCAGGTCTCGACGAAGCTACCGTTGCGGCTATTAACTCCGTTAAAAATGTAGGCATCATCAACGGCAAGGGCGAAGGCAAGTTCGACCCCGCCGGCATCTCCACCAGAGCCGAGGTTGCTACCGTTATGGAGCGTACCATCAAAACGGTTCTCGGCACCAACATTCCCGCTAACTCCAAAACCGCAGAATATATCGGCCGTGATCGTATCCGTATAGGTGTTTGGGGCTTTGCAAGCCATCTCGGCACCGCAAAGGGTATGAAGGAGCTTTCCGACCTGGGCGTTGACGTTATTTTCCACGGCGGCGCTACTTCCGGCAGTGTTGGCGACGTTGTTCTCAACTGGGCTGACGTTTACGGTATCGAGGTATTCATGAGTGACTACTACAACGGCAGTCCCACTCCCACGGATGCACAGAAGTTCATCGAAAGCCACGATCCTAAGGAAGCTTCGGCAGGCTACTACTATCATCCGTCCTTCGCAGGTCACTACATCTGCGACGAGCCCGGCACCGATTACTTCAAGGCTTTGGGCGAAATCATTGACGATTACGAAGAGCAAATGCCCGGCAAGCGCGCATATGTAAACTTGCTTCCTATGTACGCTAACGCCGCTCAGCTTAAGTACGGCGCAAGCGCCGCGGCTATTGAGTACTACGACGCTGACCCCGACCTCTTCCGCAAGTATTGCCAGGAATGGTGCAATTCCAATAACAGCGACTACATCTGCACCGATATTTACCCGCTCAACTGGCTCGGAACCAATCTCAAGACCTACTACGACCGCTACATTGAGTCCATCAACCAGATAGCTCAGGTTGCACGTGACGAGGGCAGAGAGTTCTGGTGCTGCATCCAGACCTACGGCTGGCAAGACAACAAACGTACTCCTAACGAGGAAGAATATCGTTGGCAGACCTACTGCATGCTGTCCTTCGGCGCTACCGGCATTTTGCTGTGGCAGTACTACACAAGCGATCCTCAGCATCCGTCTCTTATCAGCCCCGAGGATCACAATCCTACCCCGGCTTACTATGATTGCCAGAAGGTTATGCAGGAGGTTAGAAAGCTTTCCGATACCTTTATCCAGTATCAGTATCTCGGAACTTACACCGTTAACGCAACTCAGTCCTACCAGAAGATGACCGGCGAATACAAGAACTTTGACACCATCAAGAAGATCGACTCCGATCAGGCTCTGCTTATCGGTTGCTTCGATAAGAAAGAGGGCAATGGTCATGCGTTCACCGTCGTTAACATGGCTGACTTCCAGCAGGGCAATGGCGCTAACGTCAAGATAACACTTGATCCCTCTGCTAAGGCTACCATTTACGTCCGCGGCGAGGCTGTTAACACCGTTACCGGTTCCATTAACTTGTCCCTCGAAAGCGGCGAAGGTATATTTGTTACCGTTGAATAATAGGCTTTAAGCCAAAAGCTAAGCGGCGCTCGAAAACGGGTGCCGCTTAATTTATATACGAAAGGATTATTATAATGACCGAAAACCAAAAAATTTTTGAATCCGGCAGATTTTTTACCGGCTGCAACTATTGGGCATCTCATGCCGGTACGAATATGTGGCACGATTGGGATGCTGAGGTTGTCGAGTCGGATCTTAAACGCCTGTCCGAGGCTAATATCAAGGTTTTGAGAATGTTTCCGCTGTGGAGCGACTTTCAGCCGTTGTGTATGCACCGCGGCGGCTCCGGCTGTGAGATTGAACTCCGTCTGCGCGAGGACCCACTGCCTCACACACCCGAGGGACACGCCGGGCTGGATCCGATTATGCTGGATCGCTTTGAATATTTTCTCGATGTCTCCGAAAAATACGGAATTAAGCTGATTGTCGGCCTTGTAACAGGCTGGATGAGCGGCAGAATGTATATGCCCGAGGCCTTTGCCGGACGCGGTTTGCTCACCGACCCCATGGTTATAAGCTGGCAGACCCGCTTCGTGCGCTATATGGTGAAGCGCTTCAAAAACCACCCTGCTATCGCCGCGTGGGATCTTGGCAACGAATGCAACTGCATGCAGCCGGTAAGCCGCTATGCGGCAAATGTCTGGGCATCGCATATTTCGGCGGCAATAAAGCTTGAGGACACCGTGCACCCGGTTGTTTCGGGCATGCACGGCCTTGAACCGGAGGGCGCGTGGACTCCGCAGGATCAGCACGATTGCCTTGATATTCTTTGCACGCATCCGTACCCGATTTTCACGCCACATTGCGACACAGATCCGATAAACGAAATGAAAACCGTCCTTCACGCCACCGCGCAGACGGTTCTGTATGAAACGCTCGGCGGACTGCCGGCGTTTGTCGAGGAGGCCGGAACTCTCGGCCCCATGATTTCCAGCGAGCGCGTCGCCGGCGATTATATCCGCGCGTCGATGTTTTCGTCGTGGGCACATAATCTGCGCGGCTTTATGTGGTGGTGCGCCAACGAGCAATCCGCGCTTTCGCATACGCCGTACGACTGGAACTCGATTGAACGCCAGCTGGGGCTTTTCAGAATTGACGGCACGAAAAAGCCGGCTGCTGAGGAAATGACCGCTTTTACCGATTTTGTCGATTCGTTCGAGTTCGGCACGTTGCCGCCGCGCATTACCGACGCGGTTTGCATACTTACCAAGTCGCAGGATATGTGGGCGACGGCTTACGGAAGCTTCATTTTGGCTAAGCAGGCCGGCCTTGACATAACCTTTGCGTGGCACGACGACGAAATCCCCGACTCTCCCGCGTATATCGTTCCGGCGATTTGCGGCGACGCCGGCATTCATCGCCACGTCATGAACGAGCTTGTCGCGCGCGTTAAGAACGGCGCAAAGCTTTACCTTTCGATTAACGACGCTTTGCTTTCGCCGTTCGAGGAGCTAACCGGTGTGCGCGTCGAAACACGTGGCCGCCGCATAAATGACGAAACCGTGACACTCGGTGAGGACGAATTTAAAATGTGGACCGATTTCAAGCTTAAGCTTGAAGCTGTCGGCGCTCAAATTATTGCCGCCGATTCCTGCGGCCGCCCGGCGTTCACGAAATATCGGCTCGGCGAGGGCACCGTGTTCTTCTCGGCGTTCCCGATCGAGCTGTACACCTCCTGCAAAACCGGCGTGGTAAGCGGAGAAGCCGCGGTTCCATACTATAAATTTTATGAACAGCTCGGCTTTGCAAGCCCCGAAAAAATCGCAAAATCCGCCTCGCCCTACATCGGTATCACCGAGCATAAGCTCGGCGATAAGCGCCTGATCCTCGCGCTTAACCACACTCCCGAGGCGCGCGATACCGAAATAACGCTTTCGAGAGGCAAGTTCGAGCGCTTTATCAATGTTTCCGGCGGCACCTGCGCTCCGACCGCCGCCGGCTTCAAGGTTTCACTGCCTGCCAATACCGGTATTGTCGCCGTTATCGCAATGTAGCCGAACGCAGTTTTATTGAAAAGGCTGATTTTCGCATCGCGGAAATCAGCTTTTTTGATTGTGCGATTGCTTAACTTTATTGAAGCCTTACTTGACGCGCAGCTATCTTCCTTTGAATGAGGAGCTCTTTGGATTATACAAATCCGTAATTTATCGTTTCTGTACATTTTTCACAAACCGACAAAACAAAAATATACAATTTTACCAAAATTTGATTTATGATATTGATTTTTTGAAAAATGTGTGATATAATCTATATTGCATAATAATAATTTATGTAAATATATTTTATAAAGGAGCTTCAAAATGAAAAAGACCCTCGCATTTTTGACATTTTCAGTATTGTTGATTACCGCGATGCTTTTCAACGTGTGCGCGGCTTTCACAAACGACGACGTCGGTGTCTACATTCGCTTTGACAGCCAGGAAAAAGTTGACAG
>CAYWMF010000124.1:0-5440 GCA_964459175.1 uncultured Oscillospiraceae bacterium | reverse complement strand
TCGTAATTCAGCTGTGACGAAACGGTATATGTTCCGGGATTGAGCTCTATGGGATTTTCGTTGTTGCGATGGCGATACCAGGTGTAGAATTTAAATACACCGGGATATTCGATCATTCCGTTGGAATAGAGTAAATCGGCAAGCTCGGAAACGGTGGTGTTTTCGGTAATGGTTATTTCGGCGCTATTTTCGGCTTTTACAAAAGCGAAAATGTCGTTTGAGTATATTATGCCAAAATAGGATAAAACGCCCGAAATAGCTATAACGCACACGATGTAAATTAAAGCCTTGGCGATACCTGACAAAAGCCCGCCGCTTTTTTCTTCGTTTTCGTCGTGCTTTTCCGGATTTTTTGGCTTTGCGGGCGACGATGATGCTGTAGGCTTTTTAGCTTTCGGCGGTGCGGAGGGTACAGGTGTGTTAACTGTTGTCGGCGCGGGCTTTGCCGGGGGGGTGACCGTTGTCGGTTTTAGCGGAGGGGTGACAACGGTTTTTGCCTTTTCTTCTTCATTTTTATGCTCCGACTTGTTTTGCGGCGCGGGCACGGGCTTTTGAATTCGCGTGGTACGCGGCACCGCACGAGTTCGCTTTTGCGGCTCATGCTCGGCGGAAGTTTCACTTACCAAAATATCCAAATCGTTGTCGGATTCGTTATTGTTTTTCAAATTTTTGTTTTCGTCCATAGCTTACCTCACGTTCTTTACTGCCGAAGTTATTATAAATATTGCCGCCGCACACAAAAAGGACGGCGAAAGCAGAAGCTCTGCGGCAATTTGCGTAAAGCTCTTTTTTTGCTTTGATTTTTTGGGTGTTTTATCGCTTTTATCGAGCGCTGAAAGCTTTTTGATTACCTCGTTTTCTTCTTCGCAATCGGCGGCTTTTTTTCTGTATATGCTTTCCAAAACCGAAAATGTGAGAAAAATCAATAACAGTAGCACAACGCCCAACACAAAAAGCGGCATTGCGGAATCGGAAATCTTTTTCATGTAGGTTACAAGCGGGTACTTTGCGTATATGTCAAAGGCATTATATATAATATGCAAAATCATCGACGGTATTACCGAATCGGTAACGGTACTTATAATTCCGAAAAACGCACCTACATATATGAGCATCGGAAACTGCGAATATGACATTGACGATGCCGCAAAAAGCAATGTTGACATGGCAATTGCCCACGCGGAGCCGTAGGAACGATAATCGCTGAGAACAACGCCGCGGAACAGAAGCTCGTTAACTACGGCGGGCACCACCACAAGCCCCAAAATTACATATACCTGCTCGCTTACCGAGGCGAACATATACGGCTTTATATTCGCAACAAGCAAATTGCCGCCGAAATAATACAAATCGGCAAACAAAATCAGCAATATTCCGGTAATAAACATCAGCGCCAGACAAATTATCAGCAATAAATATCTGTACGAGAAAAGATTAAATTTCAACGCCCTAAAAAACATTAAATTTCGTACCTTGCAATAAAATGCCATCGGCAGCATGTAAACAATAAGCTGAACCACCGTAAACGAAAGATAATAATCGGCACCGTTTAAGACGGCGGTTTTAATTATATTATCGGATATTATAAGCAATATCATTATGACGCTGACAAAAATCGGCGCGTATATCACTCTTTTCTCACGCATGAGGAACTATAATTCCTTTCTCGGTAATAATCATATCAACCTTATGGTCGAATTCGTTTACGGGCAACGCATCTTTCAGAAAATCATGGCGGCACAGACCGATTTTTGTACCGTTAAAGTCCTTTAAAAAGCGATCGTAATAGCCTTTGCCGTAGCCTATGCGGTAGCCCGTTTTGTCAAATGCCAGCCCCGGCACAACGCACACACAATGCCCCTTGTGCTCAAAGGTCGGCAAATCGCTTAACGGCTCGGGAATATTGTACGCGCCGCTTTTAAGGTCGCTCATAGCACCGATACGGTGAAATATCAGCATATCGTTGCCGATGTTGTCCTTGACACAGCGCGGCAGATATACACGAATTTTGCGCTGAAGCGCCGCTTCTGTTATTTGCATGGTCGAAATTTCGCTGCCAACCGAGCAGTAAATAAGAAGCGAATCGGTGAGTCTAAAGGTGTTCGACTTGAGAAAATATTCGCTGATGCGCGCGTCGCAAGCAATGCGTCGATCGTTTTCAATATTATCGCGCGCTGCTTTCAGCTCACGCCGAAGCTCCTTTTTTCGAGAAGAAACAATCGTCATTTTATCAGCATACCTACCTTGACATTTTCCACTACGGTCTTGTCGGAAAGCTTTAAGGCGAGGGCTAAGCCAAAGTCAAACGAGGTTCCAGGACCCATCGACGTGGTAAATCGGCCATCGCTGACAACGCTCTCGCGGACTATTTCGGCTCCGTTAAGCTCATCGGTGAGAGAGGGATAGCAAATTGCCTTTTTGCCGTTTAAAAGACCGAGCCTTGCAAGCAGTGTCGGCGCCGCACATATCGCGGCGATTTGAGCTGAAGTTGATTTCAATATATCGCACAGCTTTCTGCAGTTTGACAGATTTTCAACTCCCACGGTTCCGCCGGGGAGAACATACATTTCCGCATCGTCACCGATTTGTTCAATTACGGTGTCGGCATTTATAGATATATCGTGAGCGCCGCGAACGCATAAATCCCCCATCACACTGACGGTTTTTACATCAATTCCACATCTTTTCAGTATATCCGCGGTGCATATTGCTTCCGCTTCCTCGAAGCCGTCACCTAAAAACATATAAACCATTTATTGTGCTTCCTTTCGCTTTAGATATGTCTGCAATAAAAATTTAGGTATTTTCATCATTCTGCCCAGTCTTTGCGGCTGTTTTATGAGGCGGTAAAACCATTCGAGGTTGAGCTTTACGAAAATATCCGGTGCGCGCTTAACTCTGCCGGCGAAAACGTCAAGACTGCCGCCCAGCCCGATAAGTAGCTTGGCATTTATTTTATTTTTGAACTGATATATCCATTTCTCCTGCCGCGGACAACCCAGACAGACGAATACTATATCGGCGCCGGAGCTGTTTATTTTGTCTATTATTTTATCGCTTTCCGTGTCCTTAAAATAGCCGTCCGCCGTACCGCAAACATTTAAGGTCGGATATTTTTCTTTAAGCTTTTTTGCCGCTTCGTCGGCCGTGGAGGTAATAACAACGCCGTTTTCGTCGGTGGTTTGCGGCTTGGAGCCGAGGAAAAACAGCTTCTTGCCGCTTTGGGCACAGTATTTTATGATTTCCTGCGCGAGCTCTATGCCCGCAACCTTTTCTTTAAGCGGAGTTTTCAATATTTTCGATGCCAACAGCACACCGGCGCCGTCCGGTATCAGCATATCGGCGGAATTTATTATCTCGCGCATCTGCGCGTCCTCAATGCAAAGCTGAACAATTTCGGAATTCGGCGTAAATATCACCGATGGCTTGGCGCCGCCTATAAAGCCAACGGCATTTTTTACCGCCTCGTCCATTGTCACGTTATCGAACATTACGCCTCTTATATTTATTTTTGCCATAATATTATCCTTTCAAATATTATAAGAGTATTTTAGCACAAAATTCTCCAATAATCAATAGATAAAAAGAAAATTATTCGCATTTTGTATTGACTTTTCCGATTATAAATGGTAAAATATAAACGTAATAACAAAAATATTTATATTTTGGGAGAACATATATGAATTTAACCGAATTTTTGTCACATCACAAGCTTGCAATTTACGACCGTTCTTTAAACAAGATTGGCGATAAAATCGTTTGTATGGTTCACGACGATGAAAAGGATTATCTGCTGGATAACGGCGTAAATAAATTCGTAGGTGAAGAAAAATACGGCTGGAATCTCAGTCCGCTTACGCATGAAAATGCCATAGCTTTGCGCTCTGTTTTTGATTTCACGGCGCCTAAGCCGGTGCTTAGGGAAAAATCCTCCTTCGGCGTGGGCGACAGGCTGGGAATAGCCGCCGACGGTCATATACAGGTGTTTGAAAAATTCGACGCCTTCCCTGTTTTGGTGCAGCAGTCAATACGCGAGCTTAAGCTTACCGAGCGCACGTATGAAGATGTTCTCGACTGCGCGAGCTTTGCCGTTTTCAAAAACGGCTTCAAAAAGCCGTTCGGCGCTGACGGTGACCATCTTAAAACACCCGAGGATATCGAATACGCCCTGCGGCTGGGCTTTACAATGATTACGCTTGATTGCAGTGAGTATATCGTAAGCGATGCCGACCGACAGCTTGAAAGCGTTGAAATTCCGACGCAAATATCACTGATATATCTTGAAAAGAAATTCAATATCGGCGAAGAAACCGTACTTAAGTTCGACGAGGCTTCGTTAAAAGAGGCGTACTTTATATATAACAAAGCGATTGATTTCGCATGTGAAATTTTTGAAAAATATATCACAGACAAGGTGGATTTTGAAATTTCCATCGACGAAACCGCAACGCCCACAACGCCGCTACAGCATTTTTATGTTGCAAACGAGCTTATTCGACGCGGCGTAAAGGTGACGACAATGGCGCCGAGATTTTGCGGCGAATTTCAAAAAGGCATAGATTATATCGGCAATATAGCACAATTTGAAAAGGAAATAGAACTGCATTGCCGCATTGCACGCCATTTCGGATATAAAATCAGCGTGCATTCCGGTTCGGATAAATTTTCGGTATTTCCTATTATCGGCAAATATACCGCAGGCTGCTTCCATGTTAAAACCGCAGGTACCAACTGGCTGGAGGCTATGCGGGTTATTGCCGAAACAGAGCCACAGCTGTATCGCGAAATTCACGCCTTTGCCATTGAAAGCTTCAACGAGGCAACAAAATACTATCATGTTACAACAGATCTTACCAAAATACCGAATTTGTCGGAGCTGAAGGACGATGAGCTTGTAACGCTTTTTGAACAAAACGACGCGCGCCAGCTTATTCACATTACCTATGGGCTTATTCTTACGCACAAAAATCCCGACGGTAGCTTTGTGTTCCGCGACCGCTTGTACAAGGCTTGGCGAATTCATGCCGACGAATACAAAAACGCAATTTTTAATCATATTTCACATCATCTTGACTTACTGGGTATCTCGCATAAATAAATTTTCTCAAAATTTCAAATTTTTTCGCTTTTAGGGATTGATAAACTTTCAAAACAGTAGTATAATATAGCTATATTATTTTACTTGAAAGGATTACTGTCATGGCTTTAAAACTTCAAACCAAATTTTTAAAAAGCTTCATCGGTGAAAACGAATATAATTCCATGAAGCCTATCGTCGAAGCGGCACACAAAACCCTTCACGCTCCCAACGCCTGGACCGGCTGGCTCGACCTGCCGGTAAATTACGACAAGGACGAATTCGACCGTATAAAAAAGGCGGCTGATACTATTCAAAAGAAATGCGATGCCTTTATCGTTATCGGTATCGGCGGTTCTTATC
>CAYWMF010000123.1:0-5452 GCA_964459175.1 uncultured Oscillospiraceae bacterium | reverse complement strand
CCATAAATTTTATTAAAAGTCAATACATTTCATCACATATTTTTCGTAAATCTATTGACTTTTTTACGATAATATGATATAATATCGAAAAATAGTAACACAGTTCGATAATTCGGAGGCGACATTATGCAAGAACGAATAATTTTACACAGCGATTGCAACAGCTTTTTTGCGAGCGTTGAGGAGGCGCTGAATCCGCAGTTAAAGAGATTTCCCATGGCGGTATGCGGCAATGTCGAGAACCGCCATGGTATCATTCTTGCCAAAAATCAGCTTGCAAAAAAATACAATATTGTTACCGCCGAAACGGTTTTCGAGGCAAAACGAAAATGCCCGGAGCTTGTGCTGGTCGAAGCGGATCATCATAAATATTCGAAGTTCTCAAAGGCGGTAAATCAGATTTATAACGATTTTACGGATCTTGTCGAGCCGTTCGGAATAGATGAAAGCTGGCTTGATGTAAGCGCGAGCGGTCTGCTTTTCGGAAGCGGGCGCGAGATAGCGGATAAGCTGCGTGAATGTGTTAAGAAAAATCTCGGTATTACGGTGTCGGTCGGCGTTTCGTACAATAAAATTTTCGCCAAAATGGGCAGTGACTACAAAAAGCCGGACGCCGTAACCGAAATCACCACGGAAAATTACCGCGAAATTTTGTACCCTCTGCCACTGTCGGCTATGTTTATGGTGGGCAAAAACACCGCAGAGGCACTATATGCAATAGGCATAAAAACCATCGGAGAGCTCGCCGAAGCGCCACAAGATTTTTTGGTTGAGAAGCTGGGCAAAATGGGGGAGATGCTTCACATTTACGCTAACGGTAAGGACGATTCACCGGTTATAAGAACCGACGGCGTCACCCCAAAATCCGTCGGCAACGGCATGACCTTTAAGCGCGATCTTGTTACTCACGACGATATTTGCGCCGGTGTCGCGATGCTGGCGGATGAGGTGAGCACAAGACTTCGAAAATACGGCCTGATGAGCGGCGCGATTCAGGTGACGCTTAAAAATGCCGGTTTCAAAAGCTTTTCAAAGCAAAAAACACTGCCCCGTGCCGTGAACAGCAAAAAAGAAATTTACAACGAAAGCATGTCGATTATCGATATCCTTTGGAAGTCGGGTAATCCGGTCAGAAGCATTACCATCACCTGCACCGGCTTTTCGGGGCTTTCACATGTTGGCGACCAAATCGAAATGTTTTACGACGAGTCGGAGCCCGATGCGCCTAATAAGCACGAAACGGTTGATTTTGCCGTGGATGCCTTGCGTCGAAAGTACGGACGAGAAAGTCTTTTTTATGCATCGCAAATCAACAACGATATAGGAATTTGAGTATCGAAAAAGCGTATTTTGCGTTCTAAAAATCGTAAAAAGTCGATATTTTGGCAAACTTGTAAAAAAATTTCGTTTTTCTATTGAAAAAATTAAAATTTTGTGTTATACTTATGACGTCTTTTATAAACGGTCACTCGAAAGGATATGTGTACATGGAACTGTTAAAGCAGAGAATTTTAAAAGACGGCGTTGTAAAGCCGGGCGGAATACTTAAGGTTGACAGCTTTCTCAACCACTGCATTGATATTGATTTATATAACGAGATAGGCAAAGAGTTCCGTCGGCGTTTTCCCGACAAGGGGATAAACAAAATTCTCACGATCGAAGCCTCCGGCATAGGTATTGCCTGCATTGCGGCGCAGTATTTCGGCTGTCCGGTGGTTTTCGCGAAAAAGAAAATGTCGAAAAATCTCGACGGCGAAATGTATACCGCCAAGGTTACTTCTTTCACCAAGGGCGTTACCTATGACGTGATTGTGTCGAAAAAATTCCTTTCTCCGGCCGATAATGTGCTGATAATAGACGATTTCCTCGCAAGGGGAATGGCGCTGTTGGGGCTTATTGATATTTGCACGCAGGCCGGTGCAGAGGTTGCCGGCGCGGGAATAGTTATCGAAAAGGCGTTCCAGGACGGCGGAAACAAGGTTCGTCAAAAGGGAATACGTGTCGAATCGCTGGCGCGCATTGCCGAAATGGACGACGAAAAAGTCATTTTCGAATAAGTGTATAAGGGCAGCTTGACTGCTTTTATATAAAAAAATTTTTTTGGAGGACACTATGAACAAGAAATTACTCGCAATCCTTCTTGCATCCGTTATGGTTTTCGCAATGGTATTGGTTTCCTGCGAGCCTGCCGACACTGTTGACGATAACAATGTCGTAACCGATGACGATGCCAACAACGATGCAAACGTCGACGACAATGCCGACGACGAAACCCCCGATAATGCCGACTTTAAGGTAGGCGTAATCCACATCGGCAACCCCTCTGACGGTGCAGGCTATTCCTACGCACACGATCAGGGTATCGTTGCTATGCAGCAGAATCTGGGTCTGAGCGACGACCAGATCGTACGTAAGCTTAACATCGCCGATGACGATGCTAACGCAACCAAGACAGCTATCGAAGAATGCATCGAAGAGGGCTGTAACATTATCTTCGGTACCAGCTGGGGCTACATGAACACCATGGAAGAGCTTGCAGCTGAATACCCCGAAGTTATTTTCTCTCACGGTACCGGCTACAAGTCCAACGATACCAACTTTAACAACTACTTCGGCCGTATTTATCAGGCAAGATATCTTGCAGGTATCGCCGCAGGTCTTAAGACACAGTCCAACCTCATCGGTTATGTAGGCGCTATGGATATCAACAACGCCGAGGTTACCGGCGGTATTGACGCATTCGCAAAGGGCGTCGCCGCTGTTAACCCCGATGCAAAGGTTTATGTTAAGATCACCGGTTCTTGGTTCGATCCTACCCTCGAGGGCACCTCTGCTCAGGCGCTTCTCGACCTGGGTTGCGATGTTATCGCACAGCACTGCGATACCACTGCTCCTCAGCTCGCCGCTGAAAAGGCCGGCGTTTGGGGTTGCGGTTACAACACCGATATGACCAAGGACGCTCCCAAGGCTCATCTTACCGCTCCTATCTGGAACTGGGGTGTATATTACACCGCGGCTACAGAAGCGGCTATGAACGGCACCTGGAAGGAATTCGGCAACTATTTCGGCGGTCTCACCGAGGGCTTTGTTGACATTTCTCCTCTGTCCGAAAACTGCGCAGAAGGCACCGATAAGTATATTGCCGCAGCAAGACAGGCTATACTTGACGGCACTTTCGCTGTATTTGACGGCAAACAGCTTTCCTTCGACGAAGAAGCAAACGCTACCGTTATTGACGAAGCGCTCATGGATAACGCAGGTAACGAGATTGTTGCCGCAGGCGGTGCATGCCTCGAAGACAGCACCATCACCGGCGCCATCAACTGGTACTACGCAAACGTAGAAGTTAAATAATTACTGAAAAGGGCAGGTTTTTCATGGAAAAGACAAATACGGCTATTGAATTAAAAGCTATAAGAAAAGTTTTCGGTAACGTAGTTGCCAACGATGATATTGACCTGTCGGTCAAGGAGGGCGAGATTCTCGCCCTTCTTGGCGAAAACGGCTCGGGCAAGACAACTCTCATGAACATGCTTTCGGGAATTTATCAGCCTGACGGAGGAGCTATTTTTGTCAACGGCCGACAGGTACATATAAAATCCCCCGAGGATTCCAAGCACCTCGGAATAGGCATGATTCATCAGCATTTTAAGCTGATAGATTTATTCAGCGGCGTGGACAATGTGCTGCTGGGAAGCAATAAAGAAAGCTTCTTTTTGACGAAAAGCCGAATAAAGACTGTCACGGAAAAAGCCGAGCAGTACGGCCTTAATGTCGATTTGTCCAAAAAGGTATATGATATGTCGGTCAGTGAAAAGCAGTCCGTCGAGATTATCAAGGTTCTGTTCAACGGAGCTAAAATACTTATTCTCGATGAGCCTACCGCCGTACTGACTCCTCAGGAAACACAGGTGCTGTTCGGAATACTCAAAAAAATGAGAGACAGCGGCTGTGCTATTGTTATTATAACTCATAAGCTTAACGAGGTAATGGAAATCAGCGACCGCGTTACCATTTTGCGCAAGGGAAAAAGCGTTGCGACAGTTAATACGGCAGATACCAATGCCGATGAGCTTACTTCGCTCATGGTAGGGCACGATGTTGAGCTTTCCATCGAAAGACCTGAGGTTAAAATTGAAAATAATTCCTTGTTTTCGGTGCATCATCTGGTGGTGGAAAACGAGGATAAGGTAAATGTTATAAACGATATTTCTTTTGAGCTTCACCGCGGTGAAATACTCGGCGTTGCCGGTGTGGCGGGCAGCGGCCAAAAGGAGCTGTGCGAAGCTATTGCGGGGCTTCAAAAGGTGAAAAAAGGCGCAATATTGTATGAAAAAGAAAATATATTGCAAAAAACTCCGCAGGAAATAATTAAGCTCGGAATAAGCATGAGCTTCATTCCCGAGGATCGCCTCGGAATGGGTCTTTCGGCGTCGATGGGCATAAGGGACAACATGATGCTCAAAAGCTACCGCTCGGCCAAGGGGCTTTTTCTGGACAGAGAATCCGCCGCTGCTTTGGCGAAAAAGATAATAGCGCAATATGAAATTTCGGCCCCCGATATAGTAACGCCGGTTTCGCGCCTGTCGGGCGGTAACGTGCAAAAGGTGCTTTTGGGACGTGAAATAGAGGCTGAGCCGAATGTAATTATCACGGCCTATCCCGTGCGCGGACTTGATATAAATTCGTCCTACACGGTGTATAACGCTCTTAACGACCAAAAGGAAAAGGGCGCCGGAATTCTCTTCATCGGCGAGGATCTTGATGTAATGCTGGAGCTTTGTGATCGTATCATGGTTCTTTGTCACGGCGAAATAACCGGAATTGTGGACGCCAAGGCGGCTTCCAAGGAACAGCTGGGTCTTTTGATGACAAATTCGGCAAAGGCAGGTGCAAATAATGAATAACCTTTTTCATTTGACAAAGCGTCCGGATCTGACAAAAACACAAGCGTTTTTGTGGTATGTGGTGGCGATACTTTGCGCTGTCGCTGTCGGCGGACTTCTTATTTTGATTTTGGGGCAGAATCCCGTAGCTTACTTTAAAGCGGTAATACAGGGTGCTTTCGGCAAATATATGTCATTCCGCGGCTTTGTTCGCGTAGTTGTGCCGTTGCTTATCGCTTCTCTCGGCGTTTCGGTTGCTTTTAAAATGAAATTTTGGAATATCGGCGCAGAGGGACAGTTCATTATGGGCGCCGTTTTCGCCTGCTGGGTCGGCTTAAAATTCGGCGAAAGCTGGAACCATTGGGTTTTGATGGTTGTTATGCTTTTGGCAGGCGCTGTCGGCGGCGGTATTTTCGGTCTTATACCCGCATTTCTCAAATGCAAATTCGGCACAAACGAAACACTTATGACACTTATGCTGAACTATGTCGCACTTTATCTTGTTCAGTACTTCAGCGATGGTCCGTGGCGCGATCCCGAGCTTAAGGGCTTCAGCAATATTAAAA
>CAYWMF010000122.1:0-5455 GCA_964459175.1 uncultured Oscillospiraceae bacterium | reverse complement strand
TTACAACACAATGCCAAAGAACACACCCGACATATATTTTGCCGGCAACTCGATTGATCCCGACTATCTCGCTTCTCTTATCGAACTTTGCCAAAACAAGGATATTTGTCTTAATGTAATTTCGAAATCCGGTACTACAACCGAGCCGGCCATTGCTTTCAGAATTTTTAAAGAACTGGTCGAAAAGAAATACGGCGTAGAGGAATCCAAAAAGCGTATTTTTGTTACCACCGACAAAAATCCCGCAACCGCGCTCAAAGCTCTTGCTATTAACGAGGGCTACGAAACCTTTATCGTTCCCGACAACATAGGCGGCCGCTACAGCGTTCTTTCCGCAGTAGGTCTTTTGCCGATCGCCGTTGCCGGATGCGACATTGATAAGATGATGAAAGGCGCCGCACAGGCAAGAATCGACTTTGCGGAATGCGATATCGAAAAGAACGACTGCTACAAATATGCCGCTATCCGCAACATCATGCTTTCCAAGGGAAAAACACTCGAGCTTTATGCTTCCTATAAGCCGGATATGCTGTATACCTCCGAATGGCTCAAGCAGCTTTACGGCGAGAGCGAGGGCAAGGATAATAAGGGTCTCTTCCCTGCTTCTGTTGTATATTCCACCGATTTGCACAGCTTGGGACAGTATGTTCAGGAGGGTCGCCGCAACATTTTTGAAACGGTTATCGACGTAAAAAATTCGCGTTCTGCAATTTCTGTTCCGTTTGACGAAAAGAATACCGACGGTCTTAACTTCCTTTCCGGCAAAACACTTCACGAAATTAACCGTACCGCTTTCCTTGGCACGATTTTGGCGCACACCGAGGGCGGAGTTCCCAATGTTGTGCTGGAGCTTGACGCGCTTGACGAAGAAAACTTCGGCTATTTCGTTTACTTCTTCGAAAAGGCTTGCGGTATGTCGGGATACATTCTCGGCGTAAATCCGTTTGACCAGCCGGGCGTTGAAGCGTATAAAAAGAATATGTTTGCGCTTCTTTCCAAGCCCGACAAGGACGGCGCAAACGCAAGAAGAAAAATGGAGCTTGAAGAAAAGCTGGCGCTTTTGAATAAATAATCTATCTGAATTTTTGCTAAATATATAATATATTTACAATTATACTCTTGCAAAACGCGGAGAAATATAGTATTATATATGCAAGGATAATCCCATTCAATAAATTCTTCAAAGTCCCGAAAGGGCGGAAAGGAAACAGCACATGGTAAGATTAATAATCGGTCTTAAAGGAACGGGTAAAACAAAAACTCTTATCGAGCTCGCGAACAAAGCTGTTGAAACATCTCCCGGTCACGTTGCCTGCATCGAAAAGGGCAATAAGCTTATTTTCGACGTTAAGCATCAGGTTCGCCTTATTGACACTGAGGAGTATGATATAAACGGTGCTGAAATGCTTTACGGTCTTGTATGCGGTATAATGTCCGCCAACTATGACATAAAGGATATATTCATCGACTCTTCTCTCAAAATTTGCGATAACAATATTGATGCTTTCAAGGAACTTGTTTTCAAGCTTGACGCTCTTACAGCAAAAGCGGAAATAAACCTTGTAACCACCTGCTCGATCGCTCCCGATGATTTACCGGCCGATCTTACAAAGTACATTTATTGAATTTGATTCATATTTCTTATCGGGACTGCCGAACTTCGGCAGTCCCGTAGCGTGTCGATTGTATGATATGGCTTTATCGAATAAATATCGAATAAATATCGAAAGGATTTTAATCCGATGAATTGGATTGAATTTAAAATAACCGTTCCCAAAAAGACCACCGAATTCTTTTCGAACCTGCTGATTGCGGTCGGAATAAAGAATTTTGCGGTCGATGATTTTGAAGACTTTGAATCGGTGCTTGACGATACTCGCCTTTTCTACGACTATGTTGAGGACAGCCTGTTTGACAAAAAAGATAAAAACCCTGTTATAACGGTTTATTTCCCCGAAAACGCACAGGGGCACGAGCTGCTCGAACAGCTTAAGGTTGAGCTTAACCGTTATAAGGCTACAGACGAGTTTTCTTCTCTGGAGTATTCTCTCAGCGGCGTTAAAGAAGAGGATTGGGAAAACAACTGGAAAAAGTACTTTAAACCTTTTACAGTCGGCGAAAAGCTGGTTGTTAAGCCGTCGTGGGAAACATTGACGGACGAAATGAAAAAGGACAGAAGTATAATAGAGCTTGACCCCGGCTCGTCCTTTGGTACGGGAACTCATGCCACGACAAGGCTTTGCCTCAGCGTTTTGGAAAAGCATATAACGCCCGAAACCGTTATGCTGGATATGGGCACGGGAAGCGGAATACTTTCCATCGGAGCGCTGGCACTTGGCGCAAAAAAGGTTGTCGCCGTGGATATCGACGAGAATTCGGCGCGAATTGCCAAGGAAAACCTCGATATTAATTCGGCTTCCTTTTCTTCCTCTGATTACACCGTGCTTTGCGCCGATGTTCTCGGTGAAGAAAAATTAAACGCGGAAATTGATATAAAATACGATGTTATCGCCGCGAATATTGTGGCGGGCGTAATTATTGCGATGGCTCCCCTGTTCAAAAAACTGTTGAAGGACAACGGCATTCTTGTTGCCTCGGGAATTATCGGACCGCGCGCCGACGAGGTGCTCACAGAACTTGAAAAGGTCGGTTTTGCGCTTATCGAGCGCTTTGAGGACGAAGACTGGGTAGCCCTTGAAATGAAAAAATAACGTAGCGGAGAGCTTATGTTTTTCGGGAAAAATCACTTTGGAAAATATACTTTAATAAAAAATACTATCGCAAAGCTGTCATTTTTGGCAATTTCGTTGCTGGCCGGCTTTGCGCTTGTCCTTTTTGTCAATAATTATTTTCCGTTTCTCCCGCAGGTTGAGCTGTACAAATATCTTCCCGAAGCAAGCTCTGATGACATTGATGATTTTGTTTCGCCGCCGTCCGAAACACCTAATGACGACAGCACCGATAATCGCGGCGATGGTATTGTTCACACGCCGACGGCGGCGGATTTTATAGCCAGCTGTACGATGTTCGACGAAAATGCGATAAATGCAGGCTACTATATTTCCGATTTGCCATATGACGGCGCGAAGTATCGGCTTATGAGGCTTACACCCGATATTCAACTGCCGTTATACTATTCGATAAGCGAGGCCACCGAGCCGAAAACACCTGCGGTTTGGCCGAGAATGGGCTTTATAATTGTACAAAAAGCAGATCTTTCGCTTGCGCTGCTGGATACCGACGGCAAATTTTTGTGCGATATTCCCGAAAATATGATGCTCATTTCCGCAAGAGATGAGGGTGGAAATCCGATTTTTACTTCGTCGGACGGTTATTTTAACTATTCACGTGAGCTAAATGCGTTTGTTCCGTCAAGCTATAATACTGCTTTGGACATTCACGGCGCTGCATTTGACTTTCCGTCATATTATGACGCGCCGACCGAGGATGTGCATCGCGTTCATGGCGTAAATGCCGGATCGTGGGGCTTCAGACACGCCGACGGACGCCAGATCGTTTCGGGAATTTACAGCTATGCGTATCAATTTTCGCAGGGTTATGGCGCTGTTGCCACCCAAAACGGCAGAATTTCGATTCACAATGTCAACGGCTACAGGCGTTTTACCGACCATTCGTTTTATATGCCCGAAACCAACGGTATAGAGAGCCTTGGCTTTTATTCCTTTGACCACGGTCTTATGAGGGTGCGCGAAGCAAAGTACGATTGGCGCGGAAACAAAACATATGATCGCGAATACGTAATTCACCTCGGAAATAATGAGTTTTTTATGCCGCAGGACTATAAAATCGAAACCTATTTTGACGGCGTTTTTCTGTTGTCCAAAGACGGCAAATACGGCTATTTCAACTATCTCGGCGAATGGATATGCCAGCCGATATATACCTATGCCACGCCTTTTATTGAGGGGATTGGCGTTGTCGGCTATGCCGACGGCAAAAAAGGCATTGTTGACGAAAACGGCAGATTTGTTGTGCCGATGCTGTTTGACGAAATCGCACGGTGCTCCGGCGGTGTGATGGCGCTATATAATGAAAATGAGGGCTGGAATATACTTTGTAAGGTGACTTCCGACTCTGTCGATATTGCCGAGCCGCCGCAGGAAGATAATACCGCTAAGCTCTATCCCACAAATATTGCCGAGAGCATCGCGCAGGCTCATTTTGAGTCAACGTATATTGCCGAGCAAGCCGCTTACGATTACACCGTGTGGATGTATTTCAATCCCGTACCGACAGAAGTCGTTTCGCCTCTCGAAAGCATTATGCAAGCTTCATTTGCTCCGACTTATATCGCCGAAAAGGCGGCGTATGACTATACCATCTGGTTATCAGAGCTCGATGCGCTGACAAATGCCGTTTCCGCTGTCCCCTTCTCTGTCTCGTATGCGGCGGAACGCGCTTCTTATGATTATACGATATGGCTTTATCTGAACCCGCCGTACGAGATGACGCCAATCGAAAAAGCCGTGGGCGTTCAGCCGTTTATCTCGACATATATCGCGGATATTTCTGCATATAATTACACTATATGGCTGTACAATAACGCTTTTCCGCCGGCAAGCTTGATTTTGAAAATGCCGTTTGTACCGTCGTATATCGCCGAAAGCGCGGCGTATAATTACACTGTATGGCTTTACGATAGGACTGCAATTGACGATGCTTTCACCGCTGATCCGCTCACGCCGTCATACATAGCGGAGCGCGCGGCGTTCGATTATACGCTTTGGCTTTATAATAACCGCGGTTAATGTGAAAAATATTATCAAAATCTTAATAAAATAAAAATATCGAGGCAATATTACTATTATACAATATATTGTACTTCGTGGGGGCGCAACGGTTTCGACGGGGTTTTTGAAGCAAGGTAAGCGGGTAGAGTGGCAGGAGCTCTTCAAAACTGCAAACTTTAAAATTAAACGCTAATAGAAAACAGTTAGCTGCTGCCTAATTACAGGCGGCCGTCCTATTCGAGAGTATCGCGGCTCGGATAAGGGCGTCACTTAGCGATGAACGTGAACAAAGTTAAGCTTTGCCCTTTGTCATGATTTAATGAAGCTACGGTTTATATAGTCTGTCGTCGGACGATGTAAATTCGGAATTCAAAACAGCGACTGCACCCGGAGAAAGCTTTGTGAATAGGATTTCGGACAGGAGTTCAATTCTCCTCGCCTCCACCAATTTAATCGCCGGTCGAACTCTGAGCGGTTCGGCATAAAAAGCGTCCTCTCCATCGGCGAAAGGCTGACGCGCATAAATATAAACAATAATAACGGTTTGGGTTTTGATACCTTGACCGTTATTTTTTTTATTAAAACTGCTTAGTATCCTATTGACTTTTGCCGAAAATTATGATACAATATATTTGCCAAACTAACTGAATATGTGTGAAAATGGGTGTGCTATCTTTTTTATGTGGATAGTTATACTCTTTTTG
>CAYWMF010000121.1:0-5457 GCA_964459175.1 uncultured Oscillospiraceae bacterium | reverse complement strand
GCGCTCGATGGAAGCCGCGGCACCATTGCCACGACAGCAATAACCACAATCACGGACAGTGCCAACAATCCGAATATTTTTGCATTTGCAGCCTTTACAGAATAAACAAACATATCTGTTTCCTCCCGAAATTTTGTTATTACATTCTATTTCGGGAGGACTTAATTTATTCCGCGCTTTTCAAAAATTTTTCGTATTCCATCGAGGCCGCTTCCCATTCCTCGTATAATCCGTTCAGCTTGTCCTGTGCCTCTGCCCTCGCCTGCTCAATTTCCGAAAGCTTCTTATAATCGGTAGCATACTTTTGCATTTCAGCGTCGCAATCCGCTATGCTTTTTTCGGTTTGCGAAATGTCATCCTCGAGCCGTGCAAGACGCTTTTCAAGCTTGTTTTTGATTGCCTTTTGCTCCTTGGAATTTATATATTGCTCCTTCGCTCCGCCGGCGGAGCGCTTTGCTTCCGTTTTGCCGCCGTCAGAGGCACCGAGCCGCTTTTTGTACTCGACAAAATCAAGATACGAACCGCTGTATTCAAACGGCGCGGAAGCAGGTATCATTTCCACTATTTTGGTGGCAAATTTCTTTATAAAATACCTATCGTGCGACACGGCGATAATGGTTCCCTCAAAGCCCTCCAGCGCATTTTCCAGCGCCTCGCGGGAATTTATGTCAAGATGGTTTGTGGGCTCGTCCAGAAGCAGAACATTTATCTTTGAAGAAATAAGCTTTGCAAGTGTGAGCCGCGCTTTCTCGCCGCCGGACAGATTTTCAACCCTTTTTTCTATATCGTCGCCCTTGAAAAGGAACAGCGCCAAAAGACTGCGCACCTGAGTTTGAGTCATATCCTCAAACGAATTCCAAAGCTCGTCCAAAACTGTGTTACCCGGAGTTAGCCCCTGGTATTCCTGGTCGTAATAGCCTATCAAGGTATTCGTTCCAAAGGTGAACGCGCCGCTTTCCGGGCGATATTTTTCACGCAAAATTTTCAAGAACGTGGATTTACCACTGCCGTTTGCGCCGATGATAAAGACCTTATCGCCGCGTTTAACCTCAAGTGAGAAATCCCGAAAAAGCCTTTTTTCACCGAAGCTCATGCCGAGTTCGCGCACCGAAAGCACATCGTTGCCCGACGGCGGCGCGTTATTAAAGGAAAAACGTATTTTTTCGGGCAGATTTTCGGGCTTATCCACTTTTACCATTCGATCCAGCGCCTTTTGTCGGCTTTCGGCGGCAATAATATTGCGCTCACGGTTCCAGCGACGCTGCTGCTCGATATAGGCTTCAATACGCGCAATCTCTTTTTGCTGGTTATTATAGTGATGCTCCTGTATTTCGCGATCTTTCTTTTTCTGTTCGGCATACGAGGTGTAGTTGCCGTTATATAATTTACCGTGGGTGTTTTCGATTTCGAGTATCTTATTCACGGTATTGTCAAGAAAATATCTGTCGTGCGACACCACGATGACTGTCTTTTGATAGCCCTTTATATAGTCCTCCAACCACTCCGCGCTGGCCATATCGAGGTGGTTTGTGGGCTCGTCCAGTATCAAAAGCTCCGGCTCGACAAGCAGCAGCCGTCCCATGGCGACAGTGGTTTTTTGTCCGCCGCTGAGTATATTAACCGGTGAGTCGATATATTTTTCAAGCCCGAGCTGCTTTATCACGCCGCGCACCTTTGAACGGAACTCATAGCCGCCGTCACGAGCATATTTTTCGCTTAGTTCTGAGTAAAGATGAGCGTTTTTTAAATGCTGTTCGTCGTCCTTTTCGAAGCGCATTTCCACCTCAAGCTCCGACATTTTAGCTTCGATTTCCAAAAGCGGCTCAAAAACCGTCAGCATTTCGTCAAATACCGTGCGTGTGGAATCGCCTACGGCGTATTGATCCAAAAAGCCCACGCGGCTGTCGCGTGCTATATACACACTGCCGTCGGTCATTTTGTATTCGCCGGTAATTATCTTTACCAACGAGCTTTTACCGGCTCCGTTTACGCCGATAATACCCAACTTGTCGGTTTCGTTTATCGAAAATGATATTTTATCAAGTATTGTATCCACGCCGTATGACAAGGATACATCGCTTACGCTAAGTCTAATCATTTAAAATTGCCTTTCGTATTTATTCAAGCAAGATATATTTTATCACATTTACGACATTTTGTCAATAACGGAGGTACATATGTCAAACACAAAGCCAAAATATTTAAAGCCCGCTTCAAGCATCGGTGTGGTAGCGCCGGCAAGCCCCTGCAACAGCTCAAAAACCGAAAAATACTGTCAAATGCTGGCCTCCTGCGGCTACAACATAATACTCGGCGAAAGCGCGCTGTGCGAATACGGCTATCTTGCGGGCGCGGATACCGTGCGAGCAAGAGATATAAATTCAATGTTCGCCGACAGCACAATCGACGCCGTATTTTGCCTGCGCGGCGGCTACGGCTGTTCAAGAATCGCAGAGCTACTGGATTTTGAGCTTATAGCCGCAAATCCTAAAATCTTTCTCGGCTTCAGCGACATAACCGTACTGCACAATATTTTCAATCAAAAATGCCGCCTTGTAACCTTTCACGGTCCATCGGTTTCTAACTGCGAATGGGGCACCGACGATTTTCGCTATCGCGAATGCATGCGAATTCTGGGCGGCGGACAGTGCATTTTAAAGAGTGAGTACGGCTACAACCTTGCCGACTGCGAGGGCGTGGTGTGCGGCGGCAATCTGACGCTTACGGAAAGCCTGATAGGCACCGAATACGAAATTGACCCATGCGGCAAAATTCTTATGCTCGAAGACGTGGGCGAAAAGAATTACGCCATCGACCGAAAGCTGAATCATTTGAGACAAGCCGGGTACTTCAAAAGCTGTCGTGCGGTTCTGTTCGGCAGCTTCACCGAGGGAGACAGCAAAACTATAAACGGCAATATTCCGCTCCGAAAAATCATCGAAGACCTTGTTGTGCCGTGCGGAAAGCCTGTTTTATGCGGAATGCGCTTCGGGCACATTGCAGAAAATACGACTGTACCGTTGGGCACACACGGCTGTATAGTTAACGGCGTTTTGCAGATTCCGCGCTCGGTTATCCGCTGATTTCAAGTACAATACGCACCTCCGAAAAAACGATTTCGGAGGTGCGCGATATATTTATATGTAATTTCGCGGTTTGGCAATATATTCCCGCAATTTATCGAGCGCCGACTTTTCAAGTCGTGAAACGTACGAGCGCGAAATTCCAAGCTTCTTTGCGACCTCGCGCTGTGTAATCGGCGGCGACACGTTAAGCCCGTAGCGAAGAATGACAATATCACGCTCTCTGTCGCTCAAACGCGTATTGACGGCGCGCATAATAAGTTCGCTTTTACTCTTTAGGTCGATATCCTCGACAATATTATCGTCGTAGCTGACAATATCCATATAGGTCAGCGGATTTCCGTCCTTATCTATTTCTATCGGCTCATTTATCGAGGTTTCGTTCGACACTTTTTTCTGCGAACGAAAATGCATCAATATTTCATTTTGCAAGCATTTTCCCGCATATGTGGCGAATCTTGTTCCGTTGTTTATATCGTACGAATCAATCGCCTTTATCAGCCCTATCGTGCCGATTGAAATCAAATCCTCCTGGTCGCGGCAGGAGGTGTAATATTTCTTTATTATGTGCGCGACAAGCCGAAGATTTCGTTCTATTAAGATGCGCCGCGCGTCCTCGTCGCCCTGCCGTGCGAGAACAAAATACCGCCGTTCCTCCTCTGCGCTGAGCGGCGGCGGAAACGCCGAATTGCCGGAAATTTTGAGAAAAAGAAAAAGGAAATTGCCAAAAAGCGAAGTCATCAAACCCCAAATCATTATATTTACCTCCACAAATTGATACTATCAGCTTATGCGAAAGGAGATTTAAAATTCACTTATTTTATTTCCATTTGACTTTTTCCGTAATTTACTGCAAAAAAATCGCAAAAGTATTGCATTTATTTTAATTTTAGCATATAATAATATTTAGGATGTGATTATATGCTTTATTCTGTCGTTGATGTAGGCTCCAACACCGTGCGTCTTGTGACCTACGAAATAGACGGCAAAATCTACAAAACCGTATATACGGACTACCGCGCGCTCGGGCTTATTTCGGAAGTGGAAAACAATATTTTGAGCGGCAATGCGATAAATTCACTTTGCGATACGCTTTTAATTTTCAAAAACGCTTCTCCCGACGGTGCGGAATTCATGGCTTTTGCCACCGCGTTTATGCGCGTTATAAATAATTCGTCTGAGGTTATCGAGCAAATAAAAACAAAAACCGGAATAACGCTTGAGGTTCTTTCCGAAGAGGAGGAGGCTCTGTATTCCTTTAACGGAATCATACGTTCGCTCAACCAAACTCAGGGCATCGCGGCGGATTTCGGCGGCGGTTCATGCGAATTTATACGTTTTTGCAACAGCACGCCGCAGGAATATACAAGCATTCCTTTCGGATGTGTAAAGCTTGCGAAAATGTTTGTAAAATCCGCCCCCTTTCCGTCGGTTGACGAAATGGCGCAGATACAAAGCTATGTAAAGGATCAGCTTTGCACGCTCGACTGGCTCAAAGGCTCGCCCAACCTTGTTTTGACCGGCGGTACGGCAAGAGCCTTTGCTCAGCTGAACAATTATTTTCGTCGGCTTAACCTTCCTTTTTCGAATTACACACTTACAAAAGACTATTTTTACGAGCTTTACAACGCTTTTACAAGCTTTGATTCGATCTATACCGATTTCATAATTTCTGCCATGCCCGGCCGCGTAAAAACAATATATCCGGGTTTTGCGGCGGTAAAGGCGATAATTGATTACATGGGCTGTGACAAAATAACGATAAGCACCGAGGGAGTACGCGAAGGATATTTACTTGAAAAGCTGGGAGGCAAGCGTGTATAACACCTTTATAAACCGCGAGCTTTCATGGCTCAAATTCAACCGACGCGTTTTGGAGGAATCGCTTTGCCCGACAAATCCCGTATTTGAAAAATTCAAATTTGTTTCCATATTCAATTCAAATCTCGACGAATTTTTCATGATTCGCGTCGGAAGCCTGCACGACCGTTCACTGTTACGCGAAATTCCGGTGGACAACAAAACCGGACTTAATGCGCTCGAACAGCTGAGTGATATTTTTGAGGCGGTAAAACCGTTATATTGCGAATACGAGAAATGCTTTTACAAGGTAAGCGCGGAGCTGTGCCAAAGCGGAATAGAATATTGCGATATGGCAAGCCTTACCTCGGACGAAAAGGAAGAGCTAAAAAGTATTTTCAAAAAGGATATTTTTCCTCTTTTATCGCCGCAAATCATCGACCCCACTCACCCCTTTCCGCATCTTGAAAACAAAAAAATATATGTAGTGGCCGACCTGCGCCTAAATGACAAAAAAAGTGTCGGCATTATCCCCTTAAGCAATGTCTTACCGCGTCTGTTTTATTTGAAAACC
>CAYWMF010000120.1:0-5461 GCA_964459175.1 uncultured Oscillospiraceae bacterium | reverse complement strand
GCGCCGTCAACGGCGACATACGCCGCAAAATACAGCCCCAAAAGCAGGCTTACCGGCGTCAGCCAAGCACCGCACATAATCGGCGGCGTCATTTTCAGCGCCCGGATAAAGCTTTTGTTTTTGAAATCAAAGCAAAAATAATACTTGAATTTGCGCTTTTTCAGCGGTATTATCAGCGTTAAAAACTGCACCGCCCAGGACAGCGTATAGCAGATCGAAAGGCCGATAATGCCGAAATATTTGTTGAAAAATATAAAATAAATTATAACCAGCAGGTTTGAAAAGGCGCTGATAAACGCCGGAATCAAAAATTCGTCTTTACTTTGAAGCACGCCCACCAGCGTGTAGGTCATGCCGGTGAAAATCACCAGCGGGAACATTATCCTCAGCGGCGTAACCGCCATGCCGATTAGCTGTTCGTCCAGCCCCGAGGCTATCAGCGATAACAGCTCGCGGGAAAATATTATGCCCAAAAGCGACAGCACCGCCGTGAAAATCACGATAAAATTCAAAAATATCGAGGCGAAAACATCATTTTCGCTTTTGCCGTCGGGGCGCTTTGAGTCCTTGAAGCTGTTGTAAATCGGTATAAAACAGCCCAGTATCGCCGAGCCGAGCAATATGTCGAAAAAGGTCAGCGGTATTCGCGAGGCCTCCGAAAAGACCGTCGCCTCGTGCGAAATGCCGTAGGAATGCGCCATCAGCACACTGCGCAGCATACCGAGCACTTTCGATATGCACATTGCGGCTACCATCAGCGCGACGGTTGTAACGGCGCCTTTATTCTTTTTGTTGTTCATTTTTCTTCCTTATCTTATCAATAACTTTGAGTGTTTGAGCGTCAAATGTGCCGTTTTCGATGAGCTCCGGGCGCACGGCAAGCGTTTTTTCCACCGCTTTTTCCAGCCGCCAGGCGTCGATATTGGCGTGATGCCCCGAATTCAAAACTTCCGGCACGCAAACACCGTGAAACTCGTACGGTCTTGTATATTGCGGATATTCCAAAAGCCCGCCGGCGATGCTTTCCTTTTCGTAGCATTCCCTGTCCGCCAAAACGCCGTCGCACAGCCGCGCCACCGCGTCCACCACAACCGCCGCCGCCAGCTCGCCGCCGGTCAAAACATAGTCGCCTATGGAAATTTCCTCGTCCACAATTTCGTCAAGCACACGTTCGTCCACGCCCTCGTAATGCCCGCAAAGTATAATAATGTTCTCGTGCTCGCGCAGTTCAAGCGCCTTTTGGTGGTTGAAAATTTTGCCCTGCGGGGACATATACACGGTGTGAACCTTTTCGCGCTCGCCCTTTACCGCCTTGTAGCAGTCGTAAATCGGCTGCGGCGCCATCAGCATGCCCTTGCCGCCGCCGTAGGGTGTGTCGTCCACCCGTCGATGCTTGTCGGTGGAATAATCGCGAATGTTGTGGCTGTGCAGCTCGATAAGCCCCTTTTGCACCGCGCGCGCAATTATGCTGTACGAAAATATACCGTCCGTCATTTGCGGAAACAGCGTCAAAATATCGAACCGCATCAGTCCAAAAGCCCCTTGACAACATTGATGTAAATTCCGTCCTCGAGGTCGATTTTCGCCATGAATTCATTAATCATCGGCACCAGAATTTCGTTGCCGTTATCGCGGGTTATTTCTATAATATCGCTGGCGCCGCGATTGAAAATATCGCTCACCTTGCCCAGCACCGCGCCGCTTTCGGCATCGTACACGCTAAGCCCGATAAGGTCGGCGATAAAAAACGCGCCGTCCGCCTTGGGTATATCGCCGCGGCGTGCAAAAAGCTCCTTACCCTTATATTTCATCGCGCTCTCGATGCTGTTCACGCCCTCCAGCGTTATCAGCAAAAATCCGCCGTGCGGGCGCAAAGATGCCAGCTTCATTTCGCCGCCGCCCTTGTCGTCGGCATAAAGCGTATTTATTCCGCGCAAGGCATCAACACTGTCGCACCACACGTCCAGCTTCATTTCGCCGCGAACGCCGTGCGTGTTGATAATTCTTCCGACAGAAAGATATTCCTTAATAATACCACTTCCTTAATTAATAAACAAACTATTCTTACATATTTTACTACAATTTTGAAAATATGTCAAGTATTATGCAAATGCGAGCGGAAATTTGGCGCCGCAAAATTGTAAACTTTGTGGGAATGGGTTGTATTTATTTTAAAAATATGTTATACTTGAGCTGTAGGGGAGCGGCTTGCCGCTCCCGGAATGAATTCAATGCGCTGATACGAAGTCGCGCCGTAGGCGTGTCCTCCGGAATTCGCAATTATTGAGCAAAATTACATTCAAAGGAGTGGTCATAAATATGAAAATTTCGGTTTCCAGCGGCGGTGTGCCGGTGGCGGACACACAGTTGTTCGCATATCTTAAGGAGCGCGGCTTTGACGCCGTGGATTTTCAGCTTGAAAGATATTTTGCCAGAAACGGCAAATTTGCAAGCCTTGAGGCGCTCGAGGACGAGCAAAGCTTCGAGCATTTTTCGCGCCTCAGAGCCGAGGCGGACAAGGAGGGACTTGAGGTTGGTCAGACGCATTCGCAGTTCGGCGGTCATCCGCGCGAATACGACAACGACATCGACGAGATAGTCAAGCGCGAAATCGCCTGCATTCGCGCAACGCACATTTTGGGCGCAAAATATTGCGTAATTCACCCGATAATCAACCGCGGCAGATACTACGACTACCGCGTAAAGCAAACCTTTGACGAGAACGTCGAATTTTATCGTCGGCTGATTCCGACGCTGGAAAAATACGACGTGTATTGCTGCGTCGAAAATATGTGGATGGTTGACCCGGTTTACACCAACATTTGCTCGACAATATTTTCACACGCGCAGGAAATGGCGGATATGTGCGACCTTTTGGGAGAGCGCTTCAAAATTTGCGTTGATATCGGCCATGGCACGCTGACGCAGGACAACCCCGCCGATATGATTCGCATCAGCGGCAAGCGGCTGGCGTGCCTGCACACCCACGACAACGACGGCATCAGCGACCTGCACGCCTTCCCGTATTCAGCGTATCAAACGCCTTACAGCAATAATTGGAAGCCGCTTCGCATAGATTGGAACGACGTTATAAAGGCGCTGGACGAGGTGGGCTACAGCGGCAATCTCAATTTCGAAATCAACGCGCCCGGCCCCGACGAGGTGAAAAAGTTCGGCTACGAATACCTCGCGCAAATCGGTCGATACATGAGCGGACTGCGCAAAAGCTGAATTTTGAAAAAAGCTATTGACATAATATAAAAAGTATGCTATAATAAGTTTGTGAAGTTTTTCACACATTGCCGAGCGCAAGGCTTTTTCCCGAACGCAAGGCCGACAAAATATATCTGACCGCAAGGTATACCGAGCAGTAAGAGACAATATTCGATTAAAACAGCTTTTCGCGGTATGAAAAGCTACATAATTGCGCGTTTTAACGCTGTCTCTGCCTCGGTGGAGACAGCGTTTTTGTATTGGAAACGGTTAATGCCAAAGCGTCGATGCTTCGCTAATGCGCAATTAGCAATTAGCTAATACCGAAGTCATGCCGTTGGCGTGCCCTTCGGAATTTGCAAGCAAATTCGCAATTAAGGAAGATTTTTCTTTGAAAAATCAATCTTCCCGGTAACTTATTAAGGAGAAAATAATTATGCAAGATTCAAAAACCCGCATCGCCGTTGTGGGCGTTATCGTCGAAAATGCCGACTCGGTCGAACGGCTGAATTTGATACTTCACGAATACAGCGCCTATATCATCGGCCGCATGGGCATTCCGTACCGCGAGCGCGGCGTCAGCATTATCAGTATCGCCATGGACGCGCCGCAGGACGTTATCAGCGCCATGTCCGGCAAAATCGGCCGACTGGAGGGGATAAGCGCCAAAACCGCTTACTCCAATCTGCAATGAGCGCCTACGATTTGATCGAACGGCTGGAAAGCCGTCGTGCGCTCGGAAAAGCCGAATATCTCGAGCTTATCGACACGCTTGACGACCAAAGCGAGCTTTATCTTTTTCACCGCGCCAAAAGCACTGCCGAGGCGGTTTACGGCAAAAAAATATATATCCGCGGTTTGGTCGAAATTTCCAATTATTGCAAAAACAACTGCTATTATTGCGGAATTCGGCGCGGCAACCATAACGTCGAGCGGTATCGCCTGAGCGCGGACGAAATTTTGAACTGCTGTAAGCAGGGCTACGCGCTGGGCTTTAGAACCTTTGTCATGCAGGGCGGCGAGGACGGCTTTTTCACCGACGAGGTGATGTGCGATACAATACAGCGTATCAAGTCCGCATATCCCGACTGCGCGGTAACGCTGTCGCTGGGCGAGCGGCCGCACGAAAGCTATAAGGCTCTGCGTAATGCCGGCGCGGATCGCTATTTACTGCGGCATGAAAGCATAAATCCCACGCATTATTCCAAGCTTCACCCGGCCGGAATGACGATAGAAAGCCGCCGCGAATGTCTGGAAAGCCTAAAAAGCCTCGGATTTCAGACCGGCTGCGGTATAATGGTGGGTTCGCCCTATCAGACGATGGAGAATATCGCCGAGGATTTGGTATTTATGCAGGATTTTCGGCCGCAAATGATAGGCCTCGGTCCCTTTATACCTCATCATGAAACGCCTTTTGCCGCCTATTCCGCCGGAAGTGTGCGGCTTACACTGCGGCTTTTGGCGATAGTCAGGCTTTGTCACCCCACGGTGCTTTTGCCCGCCACAACGGCGCTCAATTCGCTTGACCCCGAGGGCAGAATAAAGGGCATTCTTGCAGGTGCAAACGTGGTTATGCCCAACCTTTCGCCGCAGGACGTGCGGGCGAATTACACACTGTACGACCACAAGGCCTACACCGCCTGCGAAAGCGCCGAACAGCTGGAAAAGCTGCGCCGCAGCTTTGAAAAAATCGGATATGAAATCGAAATCGGACGAGGAGATTTCGTCGAAGCGACGAACAATAAATAACAGATAATTTTGAAAGGAAATAAGATATATGTACAATCCCAAATCAATGAAGGCAGAGGAGTTTATCTGCCATGACGAAGTAACCGAAACGCTTGAATACGCCGACAAAAACAAGGATAATTTGGCGGTTGTCGATGCAATTCTCGATAAAGCCGCTCTGCGCAAGGGTCTTACGCATCGCGAAGCGTCGGTGCTGTTGGCGTGCGAGGACGAACAGCGCATTCAAAGAATGTACAAGCTGGCGGAGCAAATCAAAAAGGATTATTACGGCAATCGTATTGTCATTTTTGCCCCGCTTTACCTGTCCAACTACTGCGTGAACGGATGTCTTTACTGCCCATACCACCACCAAAACAAGCATATTCCGCGCAAAAAGCTGACTCAGGAGGATATTGTTCGCGAGGTCACCGCGCTTCAGGATATGGGTCACAAGCGTCTGGCCATCGAGGCGGGCGAGGACCCGGTGAACAACCCCATCGAGTATATTCTCGAATGTATC
>CAYWMF010000119.1:0-5475 GCA_964459175.1 uncultured Oscillospiraceae bacterium | reverse complement strand
TAAGCTCGGATTACCAGTATATCATGGTTGGAAGCACACTTGAGCTTGCCCCTGCTTTTTACAATAAAAGCTACCGTCCTTTCACACCGAATACGCAAACCTTATATTCCGAACATTCATATACAAAATATCTGCGCGGCGAATTTGAAGATAATGCTTTTACCGCGCTTAAAGCCGGGCGCACCACGCTTTCCGCGGCGAACTCCGACGTAAAGGGGCTTTTGGATATAACCGTGCTTTCCTCCCCTACCGAATTTAAATATAACGGCGACGGTATAACCATTGAGCTGGGCGAAAGCCTGCCGCTAAATATAACCGCTGTGTATGACGACAAGCCGGTGCTTTTCAATAATTACGATGTTCTGAATTACAAAATCCATGAAGTAAAGTACGAGGATGAGCAAACCGTTTTGACGGATTTTTCGTCCGTCGGATATATTGCCGACAACGCTTTCCATGCCGATGAGCTTTTTGAGGGAGTGTTGGAAATCTACATGGACGAAACATCGCTTGAAATTCCGCTCAAAGTGGTGCCTAAAGCCTATGCCGAGGAAATTCCGTCGGACAGCATAAGCGCATTTTATGCCGATGCACTATGTGAAATCAGCGAAAGCTCCGAAGCCTATCTGAACAAAGAATTCTTCACCGTCACCACAAATCCCGTATCCGACAGCCAAAGTAATGTTTTAACACTGGCATGCGGTGAGCTCACGCTCAATGACGAGGCAAAGAAAATAACCTTTTTGAGCAAAAACAATTTGACCGCACAGCTCATTTTAAAGGACGCCGACGGCAATTTAACGCCCATCAATTACGAAAAAGAGCGTGATTACAGCGCCTTCAACGGCTGGATAAAATACAGCGCCGATTTGAGCGGTATCGTTTCCGACGGTAAAAAATACACCGTATCATCCTTACTTTCACTTAACACTTTGCCGCAAACAAGCCTTATTATAGGTGATTTTTGCATAGAGACCGGCGACGAAATAATATATTCCGATATTGAATCAAGCTGGGCAAAAGACTGTATCGTCGATGTCTACTATCAAGAGCTTATGAAGGGCAAGCCCTACTATACGGCAAACATTTTTGACGGCTCCGCAACGCTGACGCGCGCCGAGTTTGCCACGATTTTGTGCCGCCTTGCAAGCATTGATTTAACTCAATATACCGACAGCGAGCTTGCCTTTGCCGATATCGACACCGTCGGCTCCTGGGCATGGAACCAAATTCGCGCCGTTAATGCGCTGGGACTTATGAGTGGAAGCATCGAAAGCGACGGCAACCGCTATTTCCGCCCACAGGACGGCATAACCCGCGCCGAGGCAATGCAGGTTTTCGGACGATTGATTAAAGACTCAAAAACGGCAAAATTAAATTTCGGCGATGCGGACACCATTCCGGATTGGGCAAGGGACAATGCCGCAAAGGTTGTTGCATGCAAGATTTTTTCGGGTTATGAGGATAACACCATTCGCCCGTTTAACAAGCTGACCAGAAACGAGGCAGCCAAAATCTTGTCGCTTTTTAAGCATCGCGAATATTGCGATTTGCTGGTAAACAGATAAAAATTGCCCACTTTATTTTAAGTATCTTTTTCGACTATTCGCTTAAAATATATTGTGTATAAAATCATTACAGCATTGTCAACAGAAAATCATATAACATAAGCACAAAATACTACGTGTTATTTTTTGGTATTTTAATGCTTTGTGATTGACAGACCGTGTTTTAAGTGATATAATTAATATCTAAGATTATTTATTGTTTCTTCGGAGGAAGCCATGTCCAGAATCGGCTGTTTTTCGTTATTTTTGCTTTTAATTTTAATTACGCTGATGTCCTGCTCGCAGGTCACAACAACATATATTCCATATAACGATACGGAGTTCCCGCCGCTCGAAAAATCCGCACAGGGCGATTTTTCGCTGTCCGTTCCGCCGGAAAGCGCACCGGGTTTGCCGGTGGAGACACCGGAGGTTCCGGTTGAGCCCGAACAGCAAGACCTGCCGCCGGTGGTTGATACTCCCGATCCCGTCGCAGTTGTAAAGCCGGCGCCCGAGGAATATGTCACCTTCACGCTGGACGGACTTCATGACGATGTGCTTTTGCGGGAAACCGCCGACGCCGGTCAGGAATATGTTGACGGCACCTGCTTTATCGGCGATTCCATCACACTTGGTCTCAAGGTTTTCAAAATATTACCCGAAGATCGCGTCTTTTCCGAGGGCTCGATTGATCCGTACGCAGCCGGTCACAATAAAATTGTCACTCTGTCCGACGGTCGAAAGATCACCGCGCCGCAAGCTGTCGGCTATTACAAGCCGCAGCGCGTTGTTATCACGCTGGGTACAAATTCCGTTTCATGGTGCACCGAAAAGGCTTTTCTTTCCTCCTACGGTCAGCTGATTGACGATATACGTGCCGAAAGCGCCGACACTGTTGTCATAATTCAGTCTATTCCCCCGGTTACCGAAGCATACGAGGCAAAGGCTGTAAAGCTTACAAATGAAACCATAAATCATTACAACACCCTGCTTTTGGAGCTGGCAGCCGAAAAATCTGCCTACTTTCTCAATACAGCATCGGTTCTCAAAAACGAGCGCGGCTTTTTCAACGACGATTATCAAAGCGGCGACGGACTTCACCACAATGCGGCTTGCTACAAGGTGTGGCTGAATTACCTGAGAACTCACGCGGTACCGGTATAAAAATATGAAAAAAATTCTTTTTAAAGCTCTCGGCATAATATTCGTGGCGGTCGTAACCTGTATGGCTGCAAATGCGGTCGTTTTCGAGGATGTCGGCGAAGATGACTGGTTCTACGATTATGTGCAGGGGGCTTATAATTTCGGTTTTATAAATGGCAGGAGTGAAGCGCTCTTCTGCCCATACGAAAATTTAACCGTTGCCGAAGCGCTGAAGCTGGCCGATATGCTGTTTATAAATATAATGAAGCTGGACACGGCACCGGAAAACGGCGAACCTTGGTACATGCCCTATGTCGAATTTGCAAAAAGCTATAACATACTCGACAAGGATTTCGCAAACTACAACGCGCCTATTACGCGGCGCGATTTCGTACATATCTTCTATAACGCAATTCCGCCGCAAAATCTTTTTGAATATATCGAGGTTCAAAACGGCACCTTGCCGGATATTGCACAAGCCGAACCGTATTATAACGAAATTTATTCCTTTTACCGCGCCGGAATTTTGACCGGTAAAAAAGCCGATCTGAGCTTCTGCCCCGAAGACAGCATTCTGCGCAGTGAGGTTTGTGCGGTGCTGATACGTATTTTTTACATGAATGCATTTGAAATCGAACTGGATAACGACACTTCGACCTCTTACGTTCCCGTCGCTCCCCCACCGTCCGAATATGTCGCTTTCGATTTAAACCCCGCTTATTCGGATGTTATTCTTCAAAAAACCGCTTCGGCAAGTGATGCTTACGTGAATGAAACGGTATTTATCGGCGATTCGCTGAGCGTCGGCCTCAGAGCATATAAAATCCTGCCCGACTCCAATGTTCTGGCAGCAGGCTCCATCGACCCGTATCACGCGGTTCGCGACAAGCTGATTATGCTGCCCAACACCGAAAAAGTAACTATTCCCGAGGCTTGCGGATATTACCAGCCCACACGCGCCGTGATTACGCTGGGCACAAATTCGGTTTCGTGGCGCACACCCGAAAGTTTTATCGAGCTTTACTCTGCGCTTATTGATGAAATACTCTCCTATTCGCCGCAAACCGAAATTGTAATTCAGTCTATTCCGCCGGTCAGCGAAGCCTATGAGGAGGGCGGCAGTAAAATTAACAACAAAGTAATTAACAGCTTTAACGAACATCTGGCGCTTTTGTGCCGAAGCCGCGGCTTTCACTTTCTTAACACCGCCGAGGCGCTCAAGGACGAGCGCGGCTATCTGAGCGAGAAGTACCAAAGCGGCGACGGCCTACACCTCAATAAATCGGCTTATCAAATTTGGATCGACTATTTCAGAACACATTCGACAAAATGAAAAATCTGCCTCAAATGTTTTTTGCATTTGGGGCAGATTTTATTTAAAATTTGCTGTCAATACTTAATCGGAAGCGGATTTTGCGCGTGAACGGTTTCGATTATGCCGATAAGCTTTGCTATATTTTCCGGCTTTACAATAAGCTCCTCACCCTCGGTCAAATGGCGGTAAATGTTTTCATAAATTCCCGCAACCGCCACATCAAACGCCGTTCCGGTAATCTCTTCACTTTGCTCGTGCACATTGAGCTTTTCGGAGCAATATATCGGCTCGCGGTTCGGGCCGTGTATAAACTCCTCCACAACAGGTTTTTCGGGGTTTTCGCCGTCTGCTATGTACTTGCAGGAGTATTTGGCCGTGGTTGTTTTGAAGCTGCCCTTTGTGCCGATAATCTTTATATTGTAATCACTGTACGCATCGGACGAGTTGATTTCAACATCGATAACCGGCTTTTCCGGCGCGGTAATAATAATTTTGGCTATATCCTCAGCATCTCCGCTGGTCAGCGCACAAGCAAGCTTTGAATAAACGACTTTTGCCTCATCACTGTAATCAAGTAAATCCATTGCAATTCCGATAGGATGAGGGCCGGTGTTATAAACACTGCCGCCCATTTTCTTTTGAAGCGTCTGCCAGTCCCAACGACGTGCAAATCCGCTGTAATGAATATTTATTATTTGTGGCTCGCCGAGTACGCCAGATGCAAGTATCTTCTTGGCGTTCAGATAAAACGGTGCAATCATGGTCTGCTGGAAAACGGTAAGCATTACGCCATGCTCTGCGGCAGTTTTAACAAGGTCGTCGCATTCGTAACGATTGCGCGCCATCGGTTTTTCTACCATGACATTAAAGCCATGCTGTAGAATATCCTTTGTTATGGGATAATGCATATCCGAAAATGATGCGTTAACCACCAAATCAATGTCTTTTTTATCAAAAAGCTTTGTGTAATCGTCCAAAACCTCACAACCATCATACGTGTTTTTTGCGATTTCACGTCGTTCGGCGTCAAGCTCTACCACATATTTTACGTTATAATATTTGTTGTTTTCGGAAAGATAATAGGTTCCGTGAATATCTCTTCCGCTTCGGCCTTGACCGATAATTGCGAGATTGAGTTTTTTCATGCTGTTCTCCTTTCGGTGCTTAATGATGATAGTATATCACGGTATTTGAAAAAAGTCAATAGAAAATCAGCATAAATAAACAAAAACGGCCACAAAATCGTGACCGCTTTTATCAAGCTGGTGATGCGACTTGAACGCACGACCTTTTGATTACGAATCAAATGCACTACCGACTGTGCTACACCAGCATATTGACAGCACATTGCTGTACCGTTTATTATTACCATGAATTAAAAATGCTTGCTTACAAAGGCATTTTTGCGAAGCCGCAAATTATTTGCAGTTTTACGAAAGCGCGACAACTCAAAGACTTGCTTTGCAAAAC
>CAYWMF010000118.1:0-5497 GCA_964459175.1 uncultured Oscillospiraceae bacterium | reverse complement strand
CCCGCCACCTCCACCTTGGCAAGGTGGCGCTCTACCAAATGAGCTAAATCCGCATGGCGTAAACATACATTGGGGTGGAAAATGCCTCCGGTCGGAATTGAACCAACGACACGAGGATTTTCAGTCCTCTGCTCTACCAACTGAGCTACAGAGGCGTGTGCCAACCGCTCACCCAATGTTCTTCGGAACGAGTGATATTATATCACAACAAAACGGATTTGTCAAGGGGTTTTTCAAAACTTTTTTATTTTTCTTGTTTTTACCATTTTCTTCGTACCCGCGACAGCCATCATTTTATGCCGCCGCGGGCACGATTATCAATGTATTTTCAACCGTTTTGCCGTTCCAGCGCCTGCTTGACATATGGCGCAAAATGCTTTGCCATCATGACAAAGCCGTAATCGTTCGGATGACAGCCGTCAACGGTACAGCAATCGCGCAGCTCAATTCCGAACACCTGCTCACCGTCGATAAAATAGACATTTTCGCCGCGGTTTACCGCCTTGAGATAGGTTTCGTAAATCACCGCGCGGCGCTCGACAAATGCCGCGTCATTGTCGGTATCGATTTTACTTGCCATGATTATCGGTATTTTCGGATGCTTTTCACGCACCGCGAGATACAGTGGCTCATGCGTAGCTTTAAGATATTCGACATCCGGCGCATTGTGGTCGTAATCCATAAAAAACACGCTCATATCAAGCCCGGCAATATAGTCGCACATAGGCTTTTCGCCCCTGCCGCAGCCCGAAAATCCGAGGTTTATATGGTCGCAGTCCAGCATGCGTGAGATTATTGCCTGATACGCATTTCCCGGCCGCGACGCACAGCCGCCCTGCGTAATTGACGAGCCGTAATATACCACCGGCTTGTCATATTTGTACTTTTTTCCGTGCTCAAGCGTTGCACCCTCGGCAAGGCCTATGTACAGATCCTTGACGCCGTTATACAGCGGAAAATTCACGGTCACGCTCTTTACTCCGCCGGGCAAATAAATGATGCTGTCATATCCGTTTTCAAAATTCGTCGGCGGCACAAACGTGCGAAAATACTTGCTTGAGTTTTCGCCGTCAATGTACAAATCAAAGCCTGTGGCGCCGGTAAGCGGCATGTGACCCATCAAGCAAAAGTTGCCGATATATTTAATTGCGATATAGCGCGAATCGGTGGTAAAGCGCACACGACCGCCGGCGGTATTTGTGCCGAGATATTCAACGCCCGGACTTGTAGCCTTTGCCACCTCGTGCGGCAAGCGCTCAAATGCCACCTCACGCCGCGGCTGATAAAGACCGTAAATATCAAATTTTTCATTGCGACAGTTATACCACACAATGTCGGTTTCCGACAGCGTTGTTTCTATCTTAAGATTCTTATCTATTGTTCCTATATCCATAGCTGTACCCTCTCATATTTTATCTTCCGCAAATCGGCGCAGATTGTCAAGGCCGATTCTGATGCTCTGCAAATTGTCCTCCATGCCCTCAAACTCAATCGAAAAGCCCCTGTCATAGCCGGCTTTTTTCAATATGTTTATGCACTGTCTTATCGGAACAACGCCGTGTCCGATGATTGCGCCCTTGAGATAATTGCCCGCGCGGGTGGTGAACCAGCCCTCGCCGGGGTTGTCAAGATTGCCGGGCTTGAAATAAAAGTCCTTGGCATGGGCATATTTTGCATACGGCGCCAAAAGTCCCACTGCCTCGGCCGGATTTTGATCGGCGCACATGAAATTGCCTATATCGATAAGAACGCCGAAATTGGGATTATCCACCGCGTTAACCAGCTTTTCGACACGCTGTGCATCCTGTGCAAACTGACCGTGATTTTCAACACAGGTTTCGATGCCCTTTTGCTCGGCGTACTTTGTCACCTCGCGGCAAGCCTCGACAAGACGCGGCAAAACATAGTCAAAGCTTCTTCCGACCTTAACGCTTGCGGGATAGCCGTAGGATGGGTCGTGACGCATAAGCTTTACGCCGAAAGCCTCGGCAATATCAACGCATTTTTTGACTCTTTCGATTTCATCCTTAAGCACACCGCCGCTTCCGGTCAGAAAATCCGCGCTGAAGCAAACATTATTTACAGTCAGCCCCAGCTCCGCGCAAAGCTCGCGCGCAGTCTTGGCAATTTCCGTAATATTAGGCGTGTCGGGGCTATAGCCGGTAAAGTCAATTCCGTCAAAGCCCATTTCCTTGGTTTTGCGTATAACACCTTCAAGGCCGAGCTTGTCCTCCGCACTGTATTTTCCGAAGCTGTAAATGCTTACAGAATACTGCATATTTTCATCCTCCGTTTAATTATTGCTTTCATTACATAGAGTTCACATAATAAAATTCAGTCGCAAGTCAAAATTATCTGTATCTGAATATTTCCGTTGTAAATTCGCGATTTTGCAAATCGAACAGCTCGCTCACGGTAACCAGCCGCCAGCCGTTGTCGCAAAAGTAGTCGATAAGCTCCAGCGCCGCCTCACAGGACACATTGTAAATATCGTGCATCAGCACAATGTAACCCGGCTGTGCTTTTTCCTTGATGTGACTGACAATGCTTTCGGCATTCTTTTGCTTCCAATCCTCGGGGTCAACGCACCATTCGACATGAAAAAGCCCCAGCTCCTCCATTATATCCTTGCGTTCGTCGCCGTACGGCGGGCGCATAATCGTGGGATAAACGCCGGTCGCCTCGTAAATCACATTTTGCGTTTTGTTTATGCTGTCCAGTGCCTCAGCGCGCGTGATTTTGTTAAGCTTCTCGTGCCGCCAGGAATGATTTCCGATTTCACAGCCGTAATTCACGATTCTGTTGAGCGTTTCGGCATTCTGCTCGCATTCAAAGCCCAGCACAAAAAACGTCGCCTTGGCGCGGCGTCGGGCAAGCTTATCCAGAATTTTAGCTGTAAGCTCCGGACGGTGCGGACCGTCGTCAAAGGTAAGCGCAATCACCTTTTCGCCGTCCGCGGCGAGCTTATATTCCGGCGGAAGATACGGCAAATATTTCATACCGCCGTATTCCGAATATTTTACCGTTTTTTCGCCGTCGGCGGTGTACAGAGTAACGGCGTCGCCGTCAAGATAAAACGGCAGATCGCCGTATTGCTCGTAAAGCGGCGGTGCGGCCTCGCCAAGCGTTATGAGCCCCTCGGTTTTAACGCTGAAATTAAAGCATTTTGCCGTGCCGTCCGAGCCGTGCATCAGCACGCTTAAATAAGACTGATTGAAGTACGCCTTTTCAAAGGTTAACGCATCGCCCTCGGCGTCGATCAAAGCCGAAAGCTTCTTTGTTATATTGTCATTGTCCTTTAAAATCGGATAGCTTTTGCTTTTATTGTGGTAGTTCAGCGTTTTTATTTGCAAAAATTCGTTATATTCGACAAGCTCAATTTGCGGTTCATCGTCGGCAGGATGATTTTGTTCAACCGTGCCCTGTAAAGCATCGCCGTTATCCTCTATTTCGTCGCCGTTTTTCGGCATATGACACAGCGTGGCAATCAATACCACCGTTATAAGCACAAAAAAGGTGACAAAAAGCTTGAACGATGTTTTTAACCGCTTCTTTCTTTTTGCCGCCATTTTCTTATTCCTCCGTATTTCGAGCGCTTTGAGCCGCTTTTATCATTATTGCGCATTCTACGCGCTTTCTTTCAAGCTCACAGCCCATTTTGTAGGGAATTTTGATGTCTTTATTAAATTTGCTGTTATTAGCCGCGCAACCGCCGCCGCAGAAATATTTCGCCCAGCATTTATCGCATTCGGGATTGGTATCGATGGTGGAGAGGGCAAAGGTTTTCTGAATATCGTAGTTATACCGCTCGTCGTAAATATTGCCTATTTTGAAGCTTGTGTCGCCCACAAACTGATGGCAGGGATAAATATCACCGTTGGGCGTTACCGCCACATACTCGCTGCCCGAGCCACAGCCCTTGCACCGCTTATACACGCATGGTCCGTTGTCAAGGTCGATCATAAAGTGGAAGAAATTAAAATGTCTTCCCTCAGCGTCGCGCTTTATAATCTCCTTTGCCAGCTTTTCGTATTCCTCAAAAATAATCGGCAAATCCTCTTCCCGGAGCGCATACTTATTTTCTGGCTCAAGAACAACAGGTTCAACCGAAATTTCATCAAAGCCGCAATCCGCCAAATGAATTACGTCCTTTGAAAAATCCAAATTATCGTGCGTAAAGGTGCCTCTGACGTAATACGAGCCGGTCGTGCGCTTTTCCACCAGCTTTTTGTACCGCGGCAGAATCACGTCATAAGTGCCGCTTCCGTCCTCAAACGGACGCATTTTATCATTGACCTCTTTTCTGCCGTCGATGGACAGCACAACATTGTGCATTTCGGCATTGATAAAATCAATCGCCTCATCGTCCAGCAGCGCTCCGTTGGTCGTCATGGTAAAACGTATATGCTTGCCGAGCTTTTTTTCTTGCTCACGGCCGTATTTGACCAGCTCCTTGACCACATCAAAATTCATCAACGGCTCTCCGCCGAAGAAATCGAGCTCCAGATTTTTTATATGAAGCGATTTTTCCAACAGGAAATCAATCGCCTTTTTGCCGACTTCAAGTGACATCAGCGAACGATCCCGTCCGTAATCGCCGGCCGAGGCGAAGCAGTACTCACAGCGCATGTTGCAATCGTGCGAAATGTGCAGGCACATTGACTTAATCGGAATTTTGCCTTTATAAAGCTCACCGGTTTCGATTTTGGGCGCATACAGCAAGTCGTTCTGCCACAGCTCGCGTATATCGGCATAAGCCTCCTCGATTTCGTCCTTGGCGTACGGCAAATCGAACAGCTCGTCGGGACATTTTTCGTCCAGCGGCGGAGCTATGCGATCCACCATATCGTACACCGCATCGCTCACAAGGTGAATGCCGTTTGAATTGGTATCGATTACAATATTGTAACCGTTTAATTTATATTTATGTATCAGCATATTAACCTTTCAAGAGAAAAAGGGGGTTAAAAACCCCCATATTCAGCCGCAAATATTATTTGCTTTCCTTCTTTTCGCATTTCTGATTTGCAACGGTGCAGGAGGTTTTGCAAGCGGACTGGCAGGAAGCCTGGCATTCGCCGCAGCCGGAGGTCTTGGCGTTCTGTGCGTAGGTGTTTTTGTTAAGAGTAACAATGTTTTTCATTTTATAAAAATCTCCTTAGAAAATATTTTTTAACATTATACCATATAATAACGAAAAAATCAAGCCCCAAAATAATATTTATTCGGTTAATTGACAAAATAGATTTAACCAGTTGTTAATTATTTTAAAATTTTCCAAAAAACTCTTGTAATTATCGAAAATTTGTTATACAATATATAGCGTTAAAAATTTATCATAACGGAGGAAAAACATTATGGCAATCAAAATTGGTATCAATGGCTTCGGTCGTATCGGCAGACTCGTTTTCCGTGCGGCCATGAATCAGCCCGAGCTCTTCGACGTAGTAGGCGTCAACGACCCCTTTATCGACCTTGACTATATGGTATATATGGT
>CAYWMF010000117.1:0-5549 GCA_964459175.1 uncultured Oscillospiraceae bacterium | reverse complement strand
CTTGCAAGCAAGCATTTTTGCTTCATGGTGGAATTAAGCGCATAAAGCCTTGCTTCGCAAGGCTTTGGGCTATCGCCCCTGTCGCGCTCCGTGCGCGACTGCCTTATTGACGGCTTCGCAAAAATGCTCTTGCAAGCAAGCATTTTTGCTTCATGGTGGAATTAAGCGCATAAAGCCTTGCTTTGCAAGTCTTAGCAATTCGCAATTTGCAATGAGCAATGTGCAATTAACGGAGGAAAATTATATGTACAAAACAAAATTATGCTTGGGCACAAGCGACGGCTTTGGAATATCCGTGGAGGAACAAATAAAATTATTCAAAAAGACCGGATTTGACGCTTTTTTTACGGGTTGGGACAACAATTTAAAGCGCTATAAGGCGCTCGCCGACGAATTGGGCATGATTTTTCAATCGATTCACGCGCCTTTTACAAACGCGGCAAAAATGTGGAATTGCGGCGCCGAGGCCGAGCAAGCTGTCGGCGAGCTTTCGCAATGCGTCAAGGACTGTGCCGAGGCGGAAGTTCCGATTTTGATTGTCCACCCATTCATCGGCTTTGAAAGAACTTCAAAGCCTGTCGGCGACGGCGTGAAGAATTTCGGCATCGTCGTTGAAGCAGCCAAAGCCCGCGGCGTGAAAATTGCTTTTGAAAATGTCGAGGGCGAGGATTACCTCAAGGCCTTGATGGAGCAATTCGACGATTACGAAAATGTCGGCTTTTGCTGGGATTCCGGCCATGAAATGTGCTACAACCGCGGAAAAGACATGCTCAGCCTGTACGGTGACAAACTTATTGCGACACATATTAACGACAATTTGGGCGTGAGCAATTTTGACGGAAATATTTTTTGGACGGACGATTTGCACCTACTGCCTTTTGACGGAATTATCGACTGGAAAAACGTCGCCGCGAGATTAAACAATTGCGGATACAACGGTATTCTTACATTTGAGCTTAACAGAAACAGCAAGCCCAACCGACACGAAAACGACAAGTATGCGAAAATGCGCATTGAAGAATACATTTCCGAATGCTACATACGCGCATGCAAGCTGGCATATATGAAAAACGGAATGTAACTTTGCCGATTTCAAACTGCATAAAGCCTTATTTAACGGCTTCGGAGGTAAATCATGACCGCATATCCGGAACGGCTGACGAACGAAATATACACGCGCAACAGCTTCAAGCTTTCGCGCCGCTCGGCAGATGCACCGTATCATCTTCACTGGCACGAATTCTACGAAATAGAAATTTTTATTTCAGGTGCCTGCGAATTTACCGTCAACGGCAAAAACTGCACCGTTTGCGGCGGCGATGTCACGATTGTTTCGCCGGTTGACTTTCACAGTATGCGTCCGCTTGACGGTGAGCGCGCCGAATACTACAACATCATGATAAGTGAGGAATGTATTTCGGATATGCTTTCCGCCATGATGAACTGCCTTGGTCTGCCCATAACGGTTCATCCAAGCGACGAAAGCTTCAAAAATATAATAACGCTTTGCGGTATGCTTGAAAATTCAACCGCGCACGCCTTTAAAGACCATTACGCAAAAAATCTTTTGGAATGCATTGTAATGGATATAATTTCCGGCGCACACGGAGCCGAAAAGGTGGAATGCGACAGCTTTTACAGCATACGCGGCGCTCTGAGCTACATACGCGAAAACTTCACCGCGCAAATCACACTTTCGGATATTGCCGCCCACTGCGGCTATTCCGAAAGCTATATGTCCCGAAAATTCCGTGAATTCACCGGCAAAAAATTCAGCGAATATTTAGCCGAAGCGCGCTGTCGCTATGCAAAAACGCTGATAGCCTCGACCGACATGAGCATCAACGCCATTTGCTTCAAAAGCGGCTTCAACTCCTTTTCGCAGTTTTCGCGCAGCTTCAAAAAATATTGCGGCGCTCCCCCTCTGAGCTTCCGCAAACCGGAATTCAAGGAATAACTGAAATTTTATTAAAGCACATTGAGCTGAATTCCCTGAATTCAATTTGGAACAGCTGATTTTCAGCGCCACGAAATGCCCTTCAAAGGACGTTTCGGGGCGCTTTGTTTAAATTTCACATATTTTTTGTACAATTTTATCAGTTGTGCATAAGCACATAAAAGATAAAATCGTTTTATTTGCCCAAACCTATTGCAATTTTGATTTTTTTATTGTATAATTAATTTGTCGATAGTATGAATTTATCGAACAATTTATATTGAAAAAAAGGAGAAACCACATGAAAAAGTCCGCAAAAATCCTGGTTGCGGTTCTGACGCTGACGCTCGTGCTTATCACCTCGTCGTTTGCCCTCGAATGGGTTTTCGACAATGACGCGACAGTCAAGCAATGGAGCTACAATCAAATGAATGCAGCCCTCACCTCCGACGGTGTAAGCTTTACCATGACCGGCAACGATGTGTTTATGACGCACAACCTGAGCGCCGCCGAAAAGCTTAAAACCGCAGAATACCCCTACGTCGCAATGGTTATGAAGATAAACTCCACCGTTAATTACGGCGGTATTTTTTTCAAAACCGACGAAGCCGCCAGCATGGGCGACAACTATTCGCAATTCAGCATTCCCAGCCATGACGGCAATTGGGACAGCTACATTATCGACATGACCACCTTTGCTCACAACAACTGGAAAGGCACACTGGATGTCTTCCGCATTGACCTTATCAACGCCGCGGATCTCGACGCCAAAATCACGGTTCGCCGCGTAGGTATCTTCAAGACCAGAGCCGAAGCGCAGGCTTTCATCGACGCCGACCCCATAATGGCCGATGCCGCTAAGAAAAAAGCGGAGGAAGAAGCCGCAAAAGCGGATGAATATGCAAAAATGGAATCACCTACTTTCATATTCGACAACTTTGATGCAATAAACGCATGGAACACCAGCGGTGCCACGACAACCTTTAAGTTCGGTTATCTGTGCCTTGTTCCGTTGCATAACGATCCTATTATCACCTTTACTCCCGAAACTCCTTTCCCCGCATCGGAATTTAAATATTTTGCGATAAGAACAAAGGCTATTTCCACATTCCTGTACGGTTCGTTCTTCTTCTCGAACGATGTATACAACAATTTTTCGGACAAGAGCTATCTTTCCTATCCACTGACCTACAACGAATGGACCAACACCATCATCAATATGGAAGAAAAGCTGCCCGAGCGCTGGGTAGGCCTTGTCAACAAAATTCGTATCGACCCGATAAACCCTCCTTTCTATGATCAGGGCGCCGAAATTTATCTTGACAGAATGGGCTTTTTCAGAACAGAGGAAGAAGCCGGAGAGTTCCTCAACGGCGGACGTACGGCTTTTGACTATTCCGAGGAAAGCATTATAACAAAAGAGACCTGCAAGATTATCATCCCGGCAAATTCCATAACCGAGGATTATGACCCCGCGGATTACGAAATTAAAAATTCCGTTGACCTTGCAAAGACCGACGACGCTATCGTGCTCTACACCGATGCAAGCGGAAACGAAAGCCCTGTAGCGCTTTCTTATGTAAACGGTGCGGGCTACGCTTCATATGTTGCAAAAAAGAGCGGAACCTATAATATCGGCTACAATGCCAAGAGCTTTGTCGATACCGACGGCCATTGGGCAAGCGATAACATTAAATTCGTTGCCAACCGTTCGCTGTTCGGCGGCACCAGCCAAACCGAATTTTCGCCCGATATGACCATGACCCGCGGTATGTTTATCACGGTTTTGGGACGTATGCACGGCGTTGACACCTCGGCCTATGACGGCAACACCGGCTTTGCCGACGTAAATTCCACCGAATACTATGCTCCCTATATTCAGTGGGCAGTCGAAAACAAGCTGGCTCTTCCGATAAGCGAGGGTGCTTTCGCCCCCGAAGAGCCCATCACCCGCAAGGATATGGCGCTTATCACCTCCAACTACATGAAGGCCTTTAATTACAACATAAAGCTTTTGGACAGCAGTGACTTTGAAAGCTTTACCGACCTTGACGGCTTCACCGACGACGAAAAGAACGCAATTATTTTCGTACAAAAGGCCGGCATCATCAACGGTAAGGGCGACAACAAATTCGATCCGAACGGCATTTCCACCCGTGCGGAGGTTGCCACCGTTATGCAACGCGTTGTAAAATCCATACTTAAGGCTAACATTCTGAGCGGCAAGTACGACAGCGACTACTTCAACCGCGACAGAATCCGTACAAGCACCTGGAGCTACTACCTTGAACCCAACAAGAACGACAACTTCAAGGTTCTTGCCGAAGCAGGCTTTGACACCATCGTAAGTATGTCCGGAGTTTCCGATGAAACCTACTCCATGGCCGATATGTACGGCATTCAAATGTTCACCGGCACAATGCCCACCAAAAAGGGCGATACCACCTCCGACCCCGTATTCATGAACGCCGCATACTACGATCACCCCTCTTTCGGCGGTTCGTACCTCGGCGACGAGCCCGGCACCACCGAATATGATTATCTGTCGGAGCACGCCAACAGCTATATCGAAAAAATGCCCGGCAAGATTCCGTTCCTCAACCTGCTTCCGATGTATGCCAACGCAGCTCAGCTCAAATACAACGCCGGCGCGGCGGCAATAGAATACTACGACGCAGACCCCGACCTTTACCGCAAGTACTGCGACGAATATTGCGAAAAATTCAACACTAATTACATTTGCGTTGATATTTATCCGCTTCACGCCACCTCCACCTATCAAGATTACGTTGAAAGCGTAAATCAGGTTGCATCCTCGGCTCGCAGATACGGCAAAGAATTCTGGTGCTGTCTCCAGGCTCATTCCTTCAACCCCAGCAAGCGTACACCCTCGCTTAACGATTATTCGTGGCAGTGCTACACTCTGCTTTCGTTCGGTTGCAAAAACCTGATTTGGTGGTACTATGAAGGCAATACCCAAACTCCCTCGCTCATTGATATGAACACGATGGAGCCCACACAGGCTTACTACGACACTCAGACCATGATTGCCGAAATCAAGGCTATTTCCGACACCTACATTCAGTATAAGAACCTCGGCGCGTTCACCCTCAACTGCACCGCCGCAACGCCTTATCTTAAGATGTCGAACGAATACAAGGATTTCGCGGTTATTTCCGAAATCACCTGTGATCAGCCGCTTCTGGTCGGCTGCTTCGACAAGAAAGAGGGCGAGGGCTATGCGTTCACCGTTGTAAACATGTCCGAGCTCCTGCAAAAGAAGAGCGCTACCGTCAAATTCAAGCTTAACGGCGATTACACCGTTACAAGCTACCAGGGCGGCAATGTTACGGTTCTCACCCCTGCAAACGGCTATTACACCGTAAACCTCGACTGGGGCATGGGCGCATTCTTCACAATAGCATAACAACAAATGCTGTAAATCAACCGTTCGCGCGATGCGGACGGTTGATTTCAGTGTGTCGATAAAGCATCGACACACTGACAGACTTTCGAAAAGTCAGGGATATTTTGCCTTTGCAAGCCTGTCGGCGTACGGATGGTACGATAGGGCTTGCAAAGGCAAAAAGCGTGTAATTGTGCGCAATATTCG
>CAYWMF010000116.1:0-5557 GCA_964459175.1 uncultured Oscillospiraceae bacterium | reverse complement strand
ACTATATATAATATAACAAAATATAGAAAAAATCAAGATGTTTCGGCAAAATAGCAAAATATTTTTATATAATCGAATTTAAGACAATTTTGATAAAACATATTGACATTTGCGGGGGCGTAATGTATAATATGCTTATATGAGAAAGAATTTGGCGGCAAGCCCGTTATGTTAAATGCGTAATGTGCCGATACCGAGCTCACGCAAGCGTGCCCTCACGAATTTGCAAGCAAATTCGCAATTGTGGAAGATTTTGGCGCTTCTATAATGCGCATTTTAAATTTTTGTCACATATTAATCTCTCATAAATTAATTTTTTAAGGAGAACATCATGAAAAAGCTTCTGTTTGCCACGCTGATTCTCATGGCGGCACTTGTTACGCTGGCGTCTGCCGCGCCGATTGTTTTCTCGTTCGGCACCGACGCCGAGGTCACCTCGTTTATTTCGAGTGCCTCCGGCACGCAAACCTCGTGTGAAGACGGCTTTATGAAGTACGTTTTCAACAACACCGACCCCAGCTACACCCACAAATTTTCGACCGACTCCTTCAACGTTGACAGCTACCCCTATGTCAAATACCGCTACAAGCTGGATTTGGGCAGTGACGAGGCGCTGAAGCGTCAGGGACAGATTTTCTTCCATACCGATTCCTCGCCCGCCATGGGTTCTTCCGGCTCCGGCACCTATTGCTATTTTGAAATAGTTGCCGACGGCACTTGGCAGACAACGGTTGTCAATCTGTCCAAAATCGCAAATTCCGCTTGGAAAGGCAATATCGACACCTTCCGTATCGACCCCATCGCAGTTTCGGACGGCAACGAATATACCGGCTACGCCGACTATATAGCGTTCTTCGAAACCGAGGAGGAAGCCAACCTTTTCACCACCGACGCGCAAAAGGAATACGAAAAAAACCATCGCCCCAACTCCGCTTTGCTTGTAACCACCGTTGAAAAGGACGGCGTCAAGGCTATAGTCAACAGAGATTCCGATATTCTCTCCACCACCGACGAATCGCAATATGTAATGGCAAATACCGACACCTCCGCGGGCGACACCGTGACTGTCATCAAGGACGATGGCACCGAAACCCTTTTGCCGCTGAGCTTTAACACCGGCGATAAATACGTATACATAGCACGCGGCGAGGGCAAATATATCCCCTCATCCTATTCCAAAAGCTTCGTCGATACCGCAAATCACTGGGCCGACGAGTATATCGCTTTCACCTCCGCGCGCAAGCTTTTCGGCGGCACCAGCGAGACCGAATTTTCGCCCGAGGACACCATGACGCGCGGTATGTATATCACCGTTTTGGGCAGAATGCACGGCGTTGATACCTCGAAATATGTCGGCAAGGCCTATGACGATGTAAACGAAAACAAATACTACAACCCCTATATCCTGTGGGCTAAAAATAACAACATACTGGATAATAAATTAACCGCTTTCCGTCCCGAGGAGCCCATTACCCGACTTGAAATGGCTGTTTTGACCGCGTCGTATATCAAATATTGCGGCTATGACCTTTCCGGCACCGGCAAAATGGTAGAGTTTGCGGACACCGCCGACGTGGATATTCACTCCATCGGCGCAATCTACATGATGCAGAGAATCGGCGTTATCAACGGCAGAACCGCCACCACCTTTGAGCCGCAGGGCATTATGACCCGTGCCGAGGTTGCCACGGTTGTAACCCGCCTTGTAAAGGCGATTTTGGATGTAAATCCCATCGCCGAGACCGAAAATACCGCTTCCTTTGACGGCGAAAACATTATCTACAAGTTCGATACCAACAATGCGGTTGCCTCTTGGGCATACTATAACAACTCCGATAAGGGCGAAATCGCAGCCGATCCGGCCACCGGCGCCCCCGCTGTTATGACCGAGGACGGTAAGAGCTTTGTCAGACTTCAGAATGTCAACTACATGACCTCCGCCACGGCGCCCGACTTCGACACGACAAAATACAATGTCATGTCTTTCAAATACCGCATGAACATGGCGCCGCCGGAACCGCAATATTCCTATGTTTACACCGATTATTTCCGCATAAATCAGAACGGCTACGAATATCAAAAGGCCTCCGCGCTGATCCGCTTGGGCAAAAACCTTGTCGGCGATAATCAGTGGCATATAATCAATATCGACCTCACCTCACCCGAAACCATCGAGGCCGCAACCGGCAATGCCGCTTCCAACGGTGTTCAGGGTATTCTCGAAAGCCTGCGCATGGACTGGCGCACCTACGACGGCGCTTACATAGACCTCGAATATATCGCTTTCTTTGAAAACATGAAGGATGCAGAGGCATTCACCGGCAGTGACGATGCAAGCTGGAGCACCGCCGTCGATACCGCAGACGCCACAATCACCGCCGACGGACTTGAAAGCTATTACAAATATCAGGACAACAAGCTGCTCATCGGCGCGTACGACGTAAAAATTTCGACCGAGGAAGACGTCAAGCTGTTGGCTGAGGCCGGCATGAACTTTGCCTTTACGAATTACGGCAATGTCGGACACCGCAACAATATCCTCAAGTGGTGCTATCAGTATAACATTGATGTAATTTTCTTCGACCGTGCGTTCTCGGCACCCTATGAATCCAAGTTCAAGAAAGCCTACGACGGCGCCGAAGCAATGCCCAACTACCTCGGCAGCTCGATTGCCGACGAGCCCGGTGCGACCTCTTTCCCGCGGCTTAAGGAAATCACCGATGCCGTTAAGAGCTACGCGCCCGACAAATACGCTTATATCAACCTTTTCCCCAACTACGCCACCGCGCGCCAGCTTGAGGGCTATCCCTCCGATATTTCCACCGCCGACCGGAAGAGCGCCTACGACGCTTCCAACAAAGCAACCATGACCTTCCGCGAGCATCTCGAAAGATTCGCGGCGGAAGTCTCACAAAACGACCTCCTTTCGGCGGATATTTACCCGTTCCTGTGGTCCGGCACGACCAAAAACACACGCGACGGATATGTTCAGGGCCTTGCCGATATGGGCGACGTCGCACGCGAAAACGATATGAGAATGTCGGTTATCGCTCAGGGCGTTAACTATGCTTCCTCCATTCGTCAGCCCTCCGAGGACGACGCCAGATTCCAGGCCTACGCTTCCATGGCGTTCGGCACAACCATGCTGTCCTACTACACCTACGACACGCGCTCCAACGAGCTGGGCACCGCTTTGCTCGACAGCCATGGCGTTCCGAGCAAAACCTTCTACAATGTTCAGCCCGTAAACTTCGAAATTCAGCGCATTTCCGACGTATTCATGCAGTACAAGAGCCTGGGTGCATTCACCGTAAATGCCACCGCTTCGTCGCACCCGTACCTCTACTTCACTCAGCAATATTCCGACGCCGCCGTAGCTCCCACGCTTGACACCGCCGAGCCCGTTTTGGTCGGTTGCTTCGCGAAAAAGCAGGGCGCCGGCAACGCATACATCATTCTCAACGGCACCGATATCAAGGCGGATAAGGCCATCACCGCTTCGGTTAAATTCCCGACCTCCGGCACCGTAACCGCCTACTACTACGGCACCCCCACCGTCCTCACCCCCGACGCCGACGGTCGCTACACCATCAGCCTCGATTGCGCGCAGGGCGTCCTCGTGACGGTAGATTGACCCCATAACCGTTCGCACACACGGCAATGGCGGCAGAGATATGATGCCGGAATGTCGGTGCAACGGCAATATGATAGCTGAAATGGCTATATAAAAACAGGCTAACAGCCGAAAAAGCAGTTAGCGGCAAAATAAGAGTAAAAACAGAGCAGCCCCGCATAACACATACGTTATGCGGGACTGTTTTGCTTTCGCAGCACATGCGATGCCAACCGCATGTCATTTCTCGCCATTGCACGCAATGACAAAAAATGCGGATTTAGCAATGCCGACTGCATACACGGCGCCTTCATTGCCGTGAGTTCGTATTAGCGCATTGTGCATCAATATGACGGCGAGGCTAATTCACGCGAAGCATTTCATGCGCGCCGTTAATTGTTATAAATCAATAAAATTCACATATAGTTTTTGAAAAATTCAACAAAAGTCAATCACAAATTCAGCTGTATATGCTACAATATAAACAACGGAATACTACAGTGTTCCGATAACATGCAAGGAGCTGATTATATGAAAGCTAATTTTGTTGCCAGAAAATTTGTTATCACCGATGATATCAAAGAAACCTTCCTCAAAAAGTTCAAAAGGCTGGACAAATTTTTCCCCGAGGACACCGAGATAACGGCAACTGTAAAGGACGAGCGCGGCAAGGCGCGCGTGGAGCTGACTATAGTAGATAAGGGCTACTTTTACCGCGCGGAGCAAACGGCGGACGACCCGATTTCGGCGGTTGACCTCTGCGTGGATATAATCGAGGGTCAAATACGCAAATATAAAACGAAGCTTGAAAAGCGACTGCGCGTGGGTGCATTCGGCGCCGCTGACGACGACGCGGATTACGAGGAGGACGAAATCAACATTGCACACGTCAAAAAATTCCTCTACAAGCCCATGACGCCGGAGGAAGCAATTTTACAGATGAACCTTTTGGGTCACCAATTTTACGTGTTCAAAAACGAAGAAAACGACGCGGTTTGCGTAGTTTACAAGCGCAATAAAGCCGGCGAATACGGACTTATCGAGCCGGTAGAATAACGCCGATTTCCACAGAGGCTGAGCCATCTGCTTTGTTAAAAGCTTTTGACTCAGCCTCTCTCTTTCCACTTTCCATTTTCCATTTTCAATTTTCCATTTTCAATTTTCCATTTTCAACTTTCCACTTTCCACTTTCCATTTTCAACTCAATCTTCACGCTATTCTTTCACTTCATTTTGCGGTACGAAAATGTTTGTTTATTTTCCGTTTATTTTTTCGGTATATAATTATAGTATCACAAAGAAAATCGGAGGATTTATTATGAACGAAGTCAAAAAGCCGAAGAAATCGCTGCTGTTTTATTACGGCGTCGTTATGCTGGTGCTGATAGTGGTTAATCTTTTCGCCATGCCTTATGTAATGCAGCATCAGATAAAAGAGGTTGATTACGGAACCTTTATTTCGATGACGGAAAACGGCGAAATCGGCAAGGTGGAAATTCAGGAAAACGACAATCAAATTTTGTTTACCGATAAAGACGTCACGACGGTTTACAAGACCGGCATGGTGAACGACCCCGAGCTGGTCAAACGGCTGTACGAATCGGGCGCCGCGTTCAGCGGTGAAATCATCGAGCAAACGTCGCCGATAGTAAATTTTTTGCTTTCGTGGGTATTGCCTGTGGTGATTTTTGTCGCGCTGGGACAGTATTTGTCGCAAAAAATGATAAAAAAAGCCGGCGGCTCCAACTCTATGATGTTCAACATGGGCAAAAGCAACGCCAAGGTTTACGTGCAGTCGTCAAACGGCATAAAATTTGCCGATGTGGCGGGCGAGGACGAAGCCAAGGAGAATCTTGCCGAAATTGTTGATTATCTGCACAACCCCGCAAAATACAAGGAAATCGGCGCTTCAATGCCCAAGGGCTTGCTGCTTGTCGGCCCTCCC
>CAYWMF010000115.1:0-5737 GCA_964459175.1 uncultured Oscillospiraceae bacterium | reverse complement strand
ATTCGATAATAACCTACTCGCTGGGCTTTGCGACGGTTTTTATAAATTCAAAATTTATTTTTCGCGAAAGTCGGACGGCAATCGACGTTGCGGCATTTATTTTGTCGGCGGTCGCGGTTGTAATAACCATATTTTAAAAACGAAAGGAAACTACCATGAACTTTTTGGGTGCTTCGACAATTTACGTTTCACAGCGCTTTGGCAATCCTACAAATTTGGGCATAAGCCGCGTCGGCGACGAATTCGGCAGAGGACCGGTTGACAGCCTTGAAACCGCGATGGAAAGGGTTTTTCAGCTGAGAGTCGGCGGCTCACTGCGGCCGATGAGCATATGTATACTGGACGACGAATACATTCTTCCGAAAACGCTTACATTGGATTACGAAAAGCTTCTGCCGCGCTTCAAGGACAACGAGTGTATTTCGGGCATAACCTTCGAGTCGTTCGGGAACAAGCGCTGTAAAATAATCGGCGGCAAAAAAATAACCGGCTTCAAGCCCGACAGCTTCAACGGCCGCGCCTGCCTTTCGGCGTTTATACCCGAGGTCAAGCAAAACGGCATGCTCTTCACCGACCTGTATGTTGACGGCGAGCGCGCCGCTGTGACGCGCTATCCCGAAAGCGGAACGCTTCGGTGCATTGATACCGAAAGCGGCGATGTCGGCACCGGCTGGGACAAGCTGAACACCTCCTCAAAATGGTTTATCGCCCACAAGGAGGATTTGAATCGGTTTTCAAACATCGAAAACGCGACGATAAGCTATTTTCATTACTGGATCGACGAGCATTCGCCTGTCGAAAGCTACGACCGCGAAAGCGGCAAGCTGACGATGAAGTACAAAAGCCGTTTTCTTATTTCGAACCGCTACCACGAGGATTTTCCCGGCAATTTCGAATATTACATCGAAAATATCCCCGAATGCTTCAAAAATCCCGGCGAATGGTACCTTGACAGAGCCGACGGAATGCTGTACTACCTGCCCAAAGGCGGCCAAACCGCGGAAAGCATATCGGTTTGGGCGCCGACGCTCGATATTCTCGTTGATATAAGCGGAACAAGCGAGGAGCAAGTGGAGAATATCCGCTTCAGAAACCTTGATTTCATGTGCAGCAGGGGCGAATACGAAAGCAAGGCGGGCATGTCAGACGATATGATACCGTTTGCCTCCGACGGTCAGTCGGTGGTGAATGCGCGCGGCGCGGTCAATATGAAATTTGCGCACAGCTGCGGCTTCGAGGGCTGTTCGTTCCGAAATTTGGGCGTGCACGCCGTGACAATCAACGAGGGCTGTGACGGAATCAAAATCGACAACTGCAAATTTTACGATATAGGCGCGGGCGGCGTCAAAATTTTCGGTGCAAAAGCCGCCGACGAACAGCCCACTCATCACAACACTATCATAAATTGCGATATTTCGCATTGCGGCAGGCGCTATACCGCAGGCTGTGGAATACTTGTGTGCAATTCGAGCTGTAACGAGATTTTCAAAAATAATATAAACAACATCAATTACAGCGGAATTTCTGTCGGCTGGACGTGGGGATATTCCGAGGGCGACAGCCGCGACAATATAATAAAAGGAAACCACATTCACACCATCGGCGACGGCAGGCTGTCCGATATGGGCGGCATATACCTGCTCGGCCGTCAAAGGGGCACAATAGTTTCGGAAAATATCATTCACGACGTTTTTTGTCGGCATTACGGCGGCTGGGGAATATACACCGACGAGGGAAGCTGCTTTGTGACGGTGGAAAAAAACATCGTATACAAGACAAAATCCGGCTGTTATCACCAGCATTACGGCTGTGACGTCGTCGTGCGGAACAATATTTTCGCGTTGGGCGGCGATTACATTTTGATTTACTCTTTGCAGGAGCTTCACCCGGCATTGCTTGTCGAAAAAAACATACTTATAACCGACGGCGCACCGCTGATTTCTGCCACAAACGAGGGCGTGGGCGCGTTTTTCGGGCTGATTTCGCACGATAATCTCATTTACGACATTTCCGGCCGCGAGCCGTGTGTTTTCATTGCGCAAAATCGTAAAATCGGACTCGACGAAGCGCAACAGCTTGGCTTTGAGCTCGGAAGCATCGTTGCCGACCCCTTGATGAGCGACGATTTCACGCTTGCGGACAATTCTCCGGCGTACGATATCGGCTTCGAAAAAATCCCGTTGCATGGCGCTTCGCTAATGGGCAATTAGTAATTACTAATTAAGTAAAATTTTGCTACGCAAAATTTACAATTTGAAGCCTTCCCCATGACGCGACTATCGTCGCTTAGGGTTGAGCATATTTCATATGCTCGGTGTCACACGGAGTGTAACGGAGGGGTTGCTTTTGCTTGTGAAAATTTGATTTTTTCTTTTTGCTCACTTTACAACCCCTCTGTCAGACATAGGCTGACAGCAAGCATTTGAAAAATGTTGCCCCTACAAGGGGAAGCCTTCATAACGGCGGTGTCAACCGTCTTTTCCTGCAATTTCCGTCGTTCTTAAACATCGGACGAACGGCGTTTGTCGGTCGGCATGAAAAATTCCGCTGTAAAGGGTCGAAAAATTAGATTTATTTTTTACGAATATATTGACTTTTAGTAGCATTTATGCTAATATTATAGTGAAAATACGAAATTACATTTTTCGAAAGGAATACTATCATGTCTAAACTCAAAATCGGCATTATCGGTGTCGGCAATATTGCCACGGCACACATTCCCGCTTATCTTCGCAATCCCGACGTTGAGCTTTATGCTTTTTGCGACATAAATCCCGACCGCCTCAAGCAGATGGGCGAAAAATACGGCGTTACACGCTTGTTCACCGACAAGGACGAAATGCTCAAGCTCAAGGAAATCGACGCTGTCAGCGTCTGCACCTGGAATTCGGCTCATGCCGAATGCGCAATCGCCGCGCTCAACGCCGGCAAGCACGTTCTGTGCGAAAAGCCCACCGCCATGAGCACCGCCGAGGCGCTGGCCATGAAGGAAGCCGCCGAAAGAAACGGCAAGCTGTTGATGATCGGCTTCGTTCGCCGTCACGGCAACGACTGCGACGTCGTCAAGGACTTCATCGACCGCGGCGAATTCGGCGAAATTTACTACGCCAAGGCACGCTACCTTCGCCGCAACGGCTGTCCCGGCGGCTGGTTCGGCAACAAGGAATTTTCCGGCGGCGGCCCGCTTATCGACCTGGGCGTTCACGTTATTGATATGGTCAAATACCTTGTCGGCAACCCCAAGCCCATTTCGGTCTACGGCGTCACCTTCCAAAAGCTGCTGAATCGCCCCGACCTGCGCGAGGATACCTCCATCGCCAACTATCAGCACGCGCTGGGCAAGGACGTTTTCAACGTCGAGGATCTGGCGTCAGCGCTGATTCGCTTCGACAACGGCTTTGTGCTGGCGGTTGAGGCCAGCTTCAGCCTGAACATCAAAAACGACGTCGGCGAAATCGAGCTGTTCGGCACCAAGGCCGGCGCCAAGATGGACTCCTCGCTGGAAATCTTCACGACCACCAACGGTTACCTCTCGAATGTAACCCTCAACAACCGCAAGCTCACCGACTACGGCGACTTTTTCGGCAAAGAAATCAACAATTTCGTCGATGCAATTCTCGGTCGCGCCGAATGCAAAGCGCCCGCCGAAGACGGCGTGGACATCATGCGCATTCTCGACGCCGTTTACGAGTCCTCCCGCACCGGCCACGAGGTTGTAATTAGCTATTGATTTATTGATAGAATGCTGTAAAACGGTAATTGTTATTTCAAAATAACGTTTCTGAACGGAACTAAGAAGTACATACGATCTTTCACTTATCATCATTGGCTATTAAGCAAAGAATCACTTTTTCTCTATATATTCAGCTTTTACACAATGCACAAAACGGTAAGCTATGGCTTACCGTTTTATTTGCATTTTCACGAATTTAAAAAATATTTATAAAAATTTCAAAATTCTATTGACAAACAGCGGCTTCTGTGGTAAAATAATAATCGGTTAGCAAAGACTAACCTTATTTCCGGCCTTACGGTTAGCAAGGCCTAACTAAGGAAGTGTTATTATGATTCCTTTAAACATGACCGATATCGGTGAAGAGAATATAATCAAAAAAGTCGGCGGCAGTGCCGAAACGCGCAAGCATCTTGAGGATTTGGGCTTTGTGTCCGGCGCCGATGTTAAGATAGTTTCCACAATCGGCGGCAACCTTATTGTCAATGTTAAGGGTGCGCGCATCGCCATCAGCAAGGAAATGGCGATGAAGATAATGGTATAAAGCAATTCGCAATGCACAATTGGCTAATACGAAGTTTCGCCGTTGGCGTGCCCTCTCGAATTTGCCGCAGGGAAGCGGCTTGCTGCTCCCGCAATAAAATTCGCAATGCGCAATTAATGTAGATTTTGGTAGGGAACGACCTATGCGCCGTTCCGTGATATAAGATTTATCAAAAGCACGCACCGATGTAGGAGAACACCTCATCCGTCACACCCCGTGTGACACCGCCCTAAGCACCTTTGGCGCTATTCTAATACGCAATTGTGGTTGATTTTATATTATATTTATTTCGACAAATTTTTTTACACTGCAGTTAGCGTTGGCTAACATAAAACGAAAAATAAAACTCTTAAGGAGGATTTATACAGTGAAAACACTCAAAGAACTCAAGGTAGGCGAGACCGCCAAGGTTGTCAAGCTTTACGGAGAGGGCGCCGTTAAGCGACGCATCATGGACATGGGCATTACCAAAGGAACCGAAATTTATCTGCGCAAGGTTGCACCGTTGGGCGACCCGATGGAAATCACGGTGCGCGGATATGAGCTTTCCTTGCGAAAGGACGACGCCGAAAACATTGAAATCGAGTAGTCAACTTCAGAAATTTTTAATGAAAGGGTACATATATTATGGAAATCAGAATTGCTCTTGCGGGCAACCCGAACTGCGGTAAAACAACGCTTTTCAACGCGTTGACCGGTTCAAATCAGTTTGTGGGAAACTGGCCCGGCGTTACCGTCGAAAAAAAGGAAGGTCGGCTCAAAAAGCATGACGGTGTAACCGTGGTTGACCTGCCCGGTATTTATTCGCTTTCGCCGTACACTTTGGAGGAGGTTGTGGCGCGTAACTATCTTATAGGCGAGCGCCCCGACGTAATACTCAACCTTGTGGACGGCACCAATCTTGAAAGAAACCTCTATCTCACCACACAGCTCACCGAGCTGGGCATACCGGTTGTGGTTGCCATCAACATGATGGACGCCGTAAGAAAGAACGGCGACAAAATCAACATTGCCGAGCTTTCGCGCGAGCTGGGCTGTCCGGTAAAGGAGATTTCGGCGCTAAAAAGCGAGGGTATTATGGAGGCCGCCGAGGCCGCCGTCAATGCCGCCAAAAACTCCAAAACCGTTCCGATGCACACCTTCTGCGGTGCGGTTGAGCACGCCATTGCACACATTGAGGAAGCGGCGGTTCACGATCAGCCCGCCGAGCGTCAGCGCTGGTATGCGATAAAGATTTTCGAGCGCGACGAAAAGGTGCTGAAGCAGCTTAATATCCCCGCAACCACCATGCAGCACATTGAGGAGGACATTCGCGCGGCGGAAACCGAGCTGGACGACGATGCCGAAAGCATCATCACCAACGAGCGTTACGTCTACATTGCTCAGCTTATCAAGGGCTGCTACAAGAAGAAAAGCGCCGGCAAGCTTTCCACCTCCGACAAAATCGACCGTATTGTCAC
>CAYWMF010000114.1:0-5776 GCA_964459175.1 uncultured Oscillospiraceae bacterium | reverse complement strand
ATCGATGTTCAACGACACCTTGCAGGGCAAGGCCGAGGGTCTGGGGCTTATTTTGGGCGGCACACCGCAGTTTCTCGAGGACGAACGGCGCGGGCTGTTCAGCTATGACGCGCTGAAATCAAGACTTTCAAACGGCCGCATTGTCGGTGGAAATTACAAAAATTTCATGGGTCCTGTAATCCATCTCAACCGTCTCAGCGACGACGAGCTTTACGCGCTGATAATGCGTATGCTGAACTTGCACAAGCAGTATTACGGCTGGGAGCCAAAAATCTCCGACAGCGAAATTCTTGCCTTTTTACAGCTTTGCTTCGACAAAATGGGTGCCGACACAATGCTGACGCCACGCGAGATAATACGCGATTTTCTGAATGTTCTGAATATAATGTATCAAAATGAAAGCGTCACCTTCACTCAAATTATCTCCAACGGCACCGTCAAGCTGGAAAGCGACGCAAAAGCCGAAAATGACGACGATTTATTTGATTTGGGCAGTATAGAAATATGAATTACCGCGATAAAGCCGCAAGAGTTTACAATTCGTTTTCTCCTTTTATACGCGATTATATCTACCGCAGCGAGTGGGACACGATACGCGAAGTTCAAATCGAGGCTGCGGATGCGATCTTTTCGACCGAAAACAACCTTCTTATCTGCTCGTCCACCGCATCGGGCAAAACCGAGGCGGCGTTCTTCCCGATACTGTCGCTCATTCACGATAATCCTCCCGATTCGATCGGCGTTTTATATATTGCACCGCTCAAGGCGTTAATTAACGACCAATTCGAGCGTCTGGACAGCCTTATGGAGCAAAGCGGCATACCTGTTTTCCACTGGCACGGCGATGTTCCGACGGCTCAAAAAACAAAATTTTTGAAAAATCCGCGCGGCGTACTGCAAATAACGCCCGAATCGCTGGAAAGCATGCTCATTAACCGCAAAAACGATATTCCGCGACTGTTCGGCGATTTGCGTTTTGTCGTCATCGACGAAATACACACGCTGATGGGCTTTGACCGTGGCAGTCAGGTTTGCTGTCTTATTGAACGGCTGTCGCGCCTGATACAGCATTCGCCGCGTCGAGTCGGCCTTTCCGCCACGGTAGGCGATACTGCGCTGGCCGCCGAATGGCTGTCACGCGGCACCGGCAGAGACTGCTCTGTGGTAAACATCAAGACAACCGGCATAAAATGGCGAATTGCCCTACAGCATTTTTACATTGAGGGTGGAAAGTCCGTCGATGAAAACACCTCTCCCCCGCCGACTCAAGCGGCAGATCCGGGATATGAATTTGTGTATAACTGTGCGCGGCAGAAAAAAAGCTTGATTTTTGCCAACTCGCGTGAGGAAACAGAGCTGATAACCGCCACAATGCGCCAAATTGCCGAAAATCGTGGCGAGGAAGATATTTTTTACATTCATCACGGCAATCTCTCCGCCGCTCTGCGCGAGCAAGCCGAAGCTGTCATGAAGGACGACGCAAAGCAAGCCGTAACCTGCGCCACGGTTACGCTGGAGCTCGGCGTTGACATCGGACGTCTGGAGCGCATAGTCAATATCGGTGCGCCCAATACGGTTTCCAGCTTTCTTCAGCGTATCGGACGTTCCGGCCGACGCACCGCACCACCGGAAATGGTTATGGTTTTCCGCGAAGAAAACCCTCTGCCCAACACGCCGATATACGAGCTGATACCGTGGGATTTTTTGCAAGGCATAGCGATCATTCAGCTTTACATTGAGGAGCGCTGGCTGGAGCCGCCCTTCAAAAAAGCCTTGCCCTTCAGCCTTATTTATCATCAGACAATGTCGATTTTGGCTTCTTCAGGCGAACTGACGCCCGCGCGGCTGGCACAAAGCGTTTTATCGCTGGCGCCGTTTGAACAGGTGTCAAGGGAGGATTACCGCGATCTGCTGGTGCATTTGATTAAAACCGAGCATATCCAGCAAACCGAAGAAAAGGGGCTTATAGTCGGCCTCAAGGGCGAAAGAATAATAAATAATTTCAAATTTTACGCCGTTTTCAAGGATAGTGAGGATTTCACCGTGCGCTGTAAATCCGAAGAAATCGGCACGATAACAACTCCGCCGCCGGTAGGAGAACGCTTTGCGCTGGCCGGTCGTGTATGGGAGGTCGAAGAGCTGGATATACAGCGCCGCCTGCTGTACGTAAAGCCAGTCAAAGGCAAAATGGCAATATCATGGCCGGGCGACAAGGGCGAAATTCACACAAAAATACTTCAGCGCATGAAAAAGGTGCTGGAGGAGGACACCGTTTATCCGTATCTTAAGCCGGAAGCGGTGCGCCGCCTTGAAAAGGCTCGCAATGTCGCGCGCAATACCGGCATATTAAAAACCGGTCTTATTTGCCTCGGCGGCATAAATTACTGTCTTTTCCCTTGGCTGGGAACACGCTCCGTGCGCTCGCTTAAGCGGTTTATACAGTATAAATGTGCGCACGAGCTGAATATTTCATCGCTTGAATACAATTCCTGCTACTACATTACATTTAAAATGGAAAAACACGACCGAAAGGATTTTGTGCAATACCTCGATGCCACAATAGCGCGCGAGGGCGTAACGCTGTCCGAGCTGGTCGGCGAAAACGAGCTTCCCGTTTTCGAAAAATATGACGAATACATTCCGCGCACGTTGCTTCAAAAGGCGTACTACACCGACAAGCTGAGAAGCGACGAGGTAATTCAGCGCGTAAAGGAACTTAAAAACGAACTGTGCAAAATCGAGGAGAATTAACCATGAATTCAATGATTAAAATTCTGTCCTTTAATATTTCACACTACAATTACAGCCTTTTGGCGGGCGGTGTGCCGCTGATAAAAGCTCTGCTTTTGGAGGTTGAGCCGTCGGAAAAAGTGCCGGATTTTTATGGGCGCGATTTGTGTGTCTGCATTAAATCCGAGCCCGAAATATTCGAGCCCTATCGCCGCTATATATCGCTCAGCGCCGACGGAAAATGCGATATTTCCGATATAGACCTTGAAATGCGCTCCTACGCCGTCGAATCGGTCGGCGAACCGCAAAAATGCAATATAGATATTTCCGTTCGCGACAAATACGAGGTTTTCGGAAATCTGTCTTTCAGCATTGATTTACAGCCGTATTACTGCTGGAGCGGGCTTTCCTGCATGCCGGAATATCTGTGCTCGCTGATAACGCCCTCCCAGCCCGAAATCGAAAAAATCGTTTCCTCCGCCTACACGCGACTGCGCGACATAGGCGAGCTTCCGATAACCGACGGATACGAAAAAAAGAACATTAAAAAGGTTTACACCGTCATTCAGGCGGTATACGACTCCATACGAAGCCTGAAAATTACATATAATATCTCAAAAACCGATTATCTTTCGCGCTGTGTGCCGCTTCAAACCTGCGAAATGCTGCTAAACCGCATGATCGGAAGCTCGCTCGATATATCCATGGTGTTCGCCGCCTGCCTTGAAAACCTCGGCTTGAACCCGATTATCGCCATATTCCGCAATCATGTACTCATCGGCTGTTTTTTGGGCGATTTAAGCTTCACAAACCCCGTCACCGAAAATTACGACGAGCTGATGTCAATGTCGCGCGGACCGCGCCGTGTGCTTTTCTTTATGGAGCCCACCTCTCTTGCCAACGGCATGAGCATTGATTTTGAAAATTCCTGCCGAATGGCGCGCGAATATTGCGAACAAAATGCCGCCCTTTTCACCGCCGTAATCGATGTCAAGGCCGCGCGCCTCTGCGGCGTCAAGCCTCTGCCCAACCGAATTCGCGAAAACGGAAAAATTATTTTCGAGAAAAGCGAGCGTGCATTTGACGACTTTTTCGGCGACTGGGTTGACATAAACGATGAAAGCATAGCGGCGCTTGACCGCGAGCTGATAAAGGTAAAGGGCGAAATGTTCGATTTTTCCGAGAACAACCCCCTGATAAACGCCGATTTCAAAAACATTCTCGGTCTTGCGTATGCCGATATCGACCGTGTCGTTTCAAAGCTTCTCACCGCGAATACGATACTGCCCGCGCCGTTTTCCGAAAATGCCGAATCGGCTCTGCCGGAGCAGTGTTGTTCGGTGCTTGAAAAGCTGGCGGGCGAGCTTAACTGCCGCGAAAACGAAATTGCCTCGTTCTGCCGCGAGCAAAAGCTGAAAAAACGCCTTTATTCCATTTACAATATACAAAACTGCGACAGATACTGCAAATACTACACCTACGTTTCTATTTATTACGCAAAATGGCAGTCGCCTGACAGTTCAAATATTATCTACACACCGATATTTTTCTATCCCTGTGAGCTCACCGGCACGCAAGAGGGCTATAAACTGCGCATAACGAGCGAGCACGGCTTTTTGAACCCGGTATTCATCGAAAAAATAAAGCGCCTGTTCACCGTTAATTTTGCAACGCTGTCCAAAATCCCCGCGCGCGAGCTTCTCAATCGGCGCGACTATATTTTCAGCGTTATTTCCTCCGCCTACAACGGACAAAACAGAATTAAATTTGTGCCGTACGTGGCGCTCGGCGCATACGATTTCACATCGTTTGAGGATTATGCCGCGCTTTCGCGCCATTCGCTCACCTCTCCCCTCACCTCGGCGCTGTTTATGGACAAGCAGCTTGACAACTGCCCCGTGCCCTCTGATATTGCGGATATCGATTCCGTTTTTCCGCTGAACATGCCTACTCCGCTGGAGCTGGATTATTGCCAAAAGAGAGCTCTTTACCGCGCGGCCGAAAACAGCCTTGCCTTTATAAGCGGCGGTGTGAATTCCGGTAAAACGCGTATTGCCGCCGACCTTATTTTCAACATGCTTTCAAGGTCGAAAAGCGTTTTATATATCGGCGGAACTCAGGGTGCCTGCGAGGATATGGCTAAATATCTCGAGGAGCTTGAGCTTAAAGAATATTCGCTGTTTTTGACTCCGAACGCGCCGGACCTGTCCGGCAAATTCGAGCCCGACAAAATTTCCGAAAAGCGCCCGACCGAGCTTTATATTAAGGCTCAGCGCTTAACTCAGCGCAAATCCGAAATCGCCGCCTACTGCAAAGCACTGCACAAAAAGCAAAAAACCGGCTTTGATCTATATCAAACCGTAATGCAATACGAAAAATACAAGGATGCAAAATTCTGCGTTCCCTTTACGCCGGCATTTATCAAGGAGCTTGACGAGGACAAGGTTATCGCCGCGTTCCGTCAAATTTCCGAGCTTGCCAAGGCTTCAAAGGAATGCGGACTGCCATATCGTCATCCACTTGCCAAAATAGGCCGCAAGACCTTTTCTTACGAAATCAAATCGCAAGCGGTTTCACTCATCAATTCCTACAAAGCCGCGCTCGAAAGCTTTCTTGACTGTCAGGACGAGCTGTGCGAGCTCATGTACATTAATCTTGAGCTTTTGCGGGAGGATCAAACAAATTCTCTCGAAAAGCTGTCGGTCCTGCTGGAAAGCAGCAGTGAATTTCTGCCCACGGCGATTTTCAACGCCGACTGCAAGCGAACGCTCAACCGCTTATATAGCGTCATCGAAAACGCCCAAAAGCGCCTTTCGAGTTCAGAGCAAATTTTTACACTGTTTGAACCGCATGTGCTGGATCTTGATGCCGCCGACATGCTGAACGAATACAAAAGTTCGCTCAACACCTTTTTTGTCAAGCGCAACAACACGCACAAAAAACTGCTCACCACCCTGAAAAATCACCTGCTGGACGGCAAAACGCTGTCGCCCGACGCACTGCCGGATGTATTGTATTCTCTGGTTCACTATGCGGAATACAACAG
>CAYWMF010000113.1:0-5790 GCA_964459175.1 uncultured Oscillospiraceae bacterium | reverse complement strand
CCTATCAATGGCAGCCAAAGTGTGATTGTACTGATTTGTTCACATTTTGGCTTTCAAATCAGCCGTTTCAGCGGCTTTTTCGGAACCTTTAAAAAAAGTGTTGGACTTTGTATCAAAAATCGCTGTTTGGTAAAACTCTGTTTTATGATAGGTGTTGAAATTTTAATTATTTTGTGGTATACTTATATGGAGAAAAATTTCGGAGGCTTCGTATGATGAAAAAAATCGTGCCGTTCATATGTATCCTCGCCGCGTTTATCCTTGCGGCCTGCGCCACCGTTGTGCCGGAAATAGTCGAAAACACACAGGGCGAGCCGACCGACAATATCGGCGAAGACATTTTTCCGATTGAAAGCACGGAGCAAACGGATGCCGCGACCGATACGCCGATTGCGGATTTCGGCGGGCGCGAATTCACCGTCGCAATGTACAACAACGAGCTTTTTCTGCCGGAGTACGATTCGTCGCCGATTTCAAATAAAATCCTCGAGCGCAATGCCGCGGTTGAAAAGAATTATAATATCAAAATCACCTCGCTTGAGGGTGTGACAAAGGAGAATTTCGTTTCGGAAATTGCCGCACGCCACAGCGCCGGTCTTTTCTGCGGCGACCTTTTGGTAATACCGAATTACATGTTGCCGCTGTTCATTTCGGGCGGCCAGCTCATGAGCGTTAAAGCTCTGCCGTTTGTCGATTTCAGCGCCGACTGCTACGACCATGCCGCAACCGATGCCGCAACCATCGGCAATTTTGTTCATGCGGTGTACGGCGATTTGACCTACCTGCCCGACAAATCCACCTGCGTTTTCTTCAACAAGGATTTTGTCGAGCAAAACAATCTTTTGAGCCCGTACGACATGGAAAAGCGCGGGAATTGGACTTGGGACAGCTTCGACGTTTTGGCAAAAGCCGTCATTCGCGATGTGAACAACAACCGCATCGCCGACTTTGAGGACATATACGGTCTGTCGTCCTCCTACTCACGTCTGGAAATGGTTGACATTATGTGGGCGTCCTGCGGAGAGCATTTTTTCGAAAACAATCCGCCTTTTGCACCGAAAATGATATTTAATACAGAAAAAACTCAAAAAATTATTGACAAAATCCGACGTTTATTATATAATGAAGTAGATAAGATTTATATATACAGCGTTGAGGGGCTTTCGGGCTACGAGCTTTTCCTGCAAGGGCGCGGGCTTTTCTGCATATCCACGCTGGATAAAGCCGCCGAATTGTCGGCAGCCGGCCTTAATTTCGGTGTAATGCCGCTTCCAAAGCTGGAGCGTAATTCCGAATACCGCTCATACATTGATAACACCTCTCAGGCAGTTTGTGTGCTGAACAATATTCCCGATTCGAATTTCACCGGTACAGTGCTTCAAGCAATAGCCGAGGCTTCGTCCTTTAATAATACCGATTACTACAAAAAATATTACGTCACCAACTTTTTGACCGATAATTCTTCGGCCTTGATGCTGGACGAAATATTCAAAAATCCATATTACGACTTGGCAACGGTTCTGGGTGCTTCCTACCCCGAAATTGCCGCCGCATCGGACGAAATAATTCTTTCTCACCTTTCCACCGGCATATCGTTCGACACGCTTTACAACCAAAACATCGAGCCTTTCAACAGCTTTGCAAAAAATCAGTTCACATATAAAGGAGATTGAAAAATGAAAAAAATTCACGCTCTGCTCGCGGCGGGATTAATAACCGTTTCGGCTGTGACATCGGCATTAATATCTGTCGGCGCCGCAGACACGGCAAGCGACCCGCTGGTAACCATGAGCTACATTGAAGAGGTTCTCGCGCCGCGCCTGAAAAGCGAATTGACAACCTACATACAGAATAATTACAGCTCAGCCTCCTCCGTTGAGGGCGACACTGCCGTCAACGCCGGATACAACGTAGTTCAGCTGAAAAAGGGTCAGGTATTGTATGCGCTCTCGCCCACAGAGGTAATACTGCGCTCCGGCAAAGCCAACGCCGTATCCGCCTTTCCGGACCAGGGCATCAATGATATGACCGACGGTGCGGAGCTCTACAACGGCGACGAGCTTCCAAGATACCACTATTGCCTCATTCCGAGGGGCGACGACGGCAGAGGCGTTGTCGCAATTACCGATGAAATATATATTATGGTGAGAGGAGATTTTGAAATCCGTGAATAAGAAATTCATCAGAATAATGGCTATTATTCTTGCCGCTCTTACAGTGTTGGGTACGCTTACGGCCGCAATTGCCGGCTTTATAATGAGCGCCGGCGCACTTGAAGAAGACGACGGAATCGTAATAGCCGACACTCTGGCAACGGAAGAAGCAGAAGATACAGTATCTTCTGCTTCCTCGTTATCCGGCAAAATTGTGCGCGTGGGTCTCTTTTTCCGCAATTCATCGTATGATCAGCTTCGCATGAACCATTCGATTTCATCGGCTACCGGTCTGCGCTTTTATATGACAGACGAGAACGGCAGTGAAATATGCTCCTTTGCCTCATCGGTAAAATCCGTTTCGATAATCCGTGAAGACAATGTTGCAAAGAACTCCGACGGCGTTTACGAAGCCGCCGAGCAAGAGGATGCGGACATTTTCACGTATGCCCTGCGCATGAAAGACTCCTTTTCAAGGGAATATCCGCTGAAGCAGGAATTAACCTATGCCACGCAAAAAAACGGCTATGACCCGATATACCCGATATTTGAAAACGGCAGCATGTATCTTTGCATAGGTAATTTTCCCACCTCCGACGCGGCACTGAAGCGCTTCACGCAAATAAAGCAGATATACGACCGCGATTTTTCGCTCAAAAGCAGCAATGATTTCTATATAACCGTCATCGACAACGAAACCGGCAAAATCGTTTTGCGCGCCGACACCTCGAAATACGCGCTTAAGGTTGAGCCGAATTACAAATCGACCGCTTCTGCGGAGCAAAGCGAGGAGGACGTGTTCGAATATGCCCTGTCACTCAGCATCGGTGCCGTCGATATAGTGGTAGACCCGATTGAAGTGGAGTACGATTCAATCCCTTACATCACCACCGCCATAGGCAATACATATGCCGGCACATTCGAATATAAAGCCACAGCGGACGGCTTAACCCTTACCAATATTCTTACACTGGACGACTATGTTAAGAGCGTAATACCGTACGAAATATACAATGACTGGCCAAAGGAAGCCATAAAAGCCTTTGCAATTGTGTCCAGAACCTACGCACTGACCAATTTTCACAGCGGTGCGGACTTCGATATTTGCAGTGAAACTCACTGCCAGGCGTATCTTGGCCGCGGCCGCTCCACTGATTACACGGATGCCTGCGTTGACGAGGTTGCCAACCTGATTTTAACCTATAACGGAAAGCCCGCCGAAACCTTTTATCATGCCGTTTCGGGCGGTGTGACCGAAAGCGCCGCAAACGTGTGGGGCTCGGATCCGGCAAAATATCCATATCTTGCATCGGTTATAACACCGGAGGAAAAGTATTCCTCGCACACTAACGGCATTTGGTCGTCCTCTGTCACAATGAGTGAGCTTTCGGACTACATTCTTTCGAAAAAGAGCTACGCCGCAAAATTCACCGCTGATATAACCGACATTACCATACTTGAAACCACCGACGCAGGATACGTGCGCAAGCTTCTTTTGACCGACGCCGACGGAAATCAAGTCACCGTTTCAACGGCTGACAGTGTGCGAATTTTGCTGTCGCGGTTTGTAAAGAGCGCAAACTTCATTATTTCGCGCGGAATACCGATTATAAAGGCGAATTCGACGCTTGACACCATTTCTCACAACGAAGCCTACCCCATTCTAACCGCAGGCGGACAAGACAGCATAAGCTATTCCGACACGCTTTATGCCATTTCTTCAAGCGGCACAAGCGCTATTGAAGCCGACGGCTCGATGCAATTCATCGGCAAGGGCTACGGCCACGGCGTGGGGCTCAGCCAATGCGGCGCCCACGATATGGCGGAGCTGGGCTACAGCTTTGACAAAATACTTTCCATTTACTATCCCGGTACTGTTCTTACAAAATACATATAGGAGTCGCGAATGTGGGACAAACTGTATAACGCCGCAATCAAGGTTCAAAACAACCGCATTGTTTCACCGTTTATCGAAGCCGGCGGTGTTGCCGCCGCAATTCTCACCAAAAATGGAAATATCTATCTCGGCGTTTGCATTGACACCTGTTCTTCTCTGGGAATGTGTGCCGAACGCAACGCTATAGCCAACATGCTCACCAACGGCGAAAGTCAAATCGACAAGGTGGTCGCCGTAATGCCAAACGGCAAGGTAGGTTCGCCCTGCGGCGCCTGCCGTGAATTTATGATGCAGCTGGACAAGAGCAGCGGCGAAATCGAAATTTTAGTCGATATTGACACTAAAAAAACAGTAACGCTTAAGGAGCTTATGCCAGATTGGTGGGGCGCCGAACGCTTCAAATGATTGTATAATGCCGCTTGCGCAAAGAATCCTTCGGGCGCAAGCCGGACCGGACTTTTGTATAAATTGCGATTTTTATTTTGGGAGCAGCAAGCCGCTCCCTACCGATAATTTGATTCAAAGCAAACAAAGAGGCTAAGTCAAAAGCTTTTAATAAAGCTGAAGGCTCGGCCTCTTTCAATTTCACTATGCGAAGATCATCGCAACCGAAACTGCGAATTATGTATTATTTTGTCTTTGCGGGTTCGACTATTTCACCGGCCTTAACCAGCGAAATTTTGGTCATAACCGGACCGATAATCTCGTAAATAAGTGTTGCGCAAAGTATTACGGCTCTTATTTGGTCGGCGTATTGCGGAACGGTAGTCTGCGCCACGATAGTAAGACCTATCGCCACGCCGGCCTGCGGAATGAGTGTCGGTCCGATATACTTGCAAACCTTTTCAGGGGCGTGAGTCAGCTTTGCGCCGATAAATGCACCCAGCATTTTGCCAACAACACGAACGACAAGATAAATAATACCCACAATTCCGATTTGCGGAATTATATTGATATTAAGCTGTGCGCCGGAAATAACAAAAAACATCATAAAAATAGGCGAAGTTACGCTGTCGGCGATATTCGCGATGGTATCGCTTTCGCTCGAGGTATTGCAAAATACCATACCGGCAACCATTGTGGTGAGCAGTGACGAAGCGCCCAAAAGCGTTGCCAAGCCGCTGGAAAGGAACACCGCGCAAACCGTTATGGACAGACGGTTTGACGTCTTTTTAAAGTATTTCATCGGCACAAGCATCAAAAGACCAACCGCCGCGCCGATAAGCACCGAAAGTCCGATTTCCGCGAAGGGCTCAAGTATCGACATAAGCATATTCGACGACTGACCGTTAATGGAATTCGCCACGGTAACCGAAAAGCCGAACGCCATCAGCGCTACGGCGTCGTCCAGCGCGACAACGCTCAACAGCGTTTCGGTAACCGGTCCCTTTGCCTTATATTGCTTGATAACCATAATGGTGGCGGCCGGCGCCGTCGCCGCGGCTATCGCACCGAGAACGATTGAAAACGCCTTATCAAAGCCGCAGGCTATGAGCACGCCCTGAACCATGAAAACCGCGATCAAGGCTTCAAAAATCGCTATAACTATCGGCATTGCGCCGACGCGCTTGAAATACGAGCGCTTAAAGGTAAGTCCGATGGTAAATGCGATAAACGCCAGCGCCATTTCGGAAACTATCGAAAAGCTTTCCACCACGTCGGTTGGCAAAACCTTAAAAACATACGGTCCCAAAAGCAGACCGGCGATAAGATATCCGGTGACATTGGGCAATTTTACAA
>CAYWMF010000112.1:0-5817 GCA_964459175.1 uncultured Oscillospiraceae bacterium | reverse complement strand
GCCCTGACCGCCGCCTCCGGTATTGACGCCGTGACCCACGCGCTGGAGGCGATTGCCTCGATGATGGCGACGGATTACACCGACGCGTTGGCGCTCAAGGCGCTGAAGACCTGTTTCGACTACCTGCCGCGCGCCTACGAAAACGGCGAGCGCGACCCCGTCGCGCGTGAAAAAACAGCCGATGCGGCGACCATGGCAGGCATGGCGTTTGCCAACGCTTTTTTGGGGCTGTGCCACTCGATGGCGCACAAGCTGGGCAGTAAATTTCACCTGCCGCACGGCGTTTCAAACGCGCTGTTGATAACGCATGTCATGCGCTACAACGCCGCCGAAGCGCCGACAAAGCAGGGCGCTTTTCCGCAATACGAATGTCCCCGCGCGGTGCAAAGCTATGCGGCGGCGGCCGATTATCTGGGGCTGGGCGGCAGCTCCGACAGTGAAAAAACCGAGCGGCTGATAAGCGCGGTCGAAGCGCTGAAAGAGAAAATCGGCATAAAAAAATCCCTGCGCGACTACGGCATTGACAAAGAAGACTTCATGTCGGCGCTGGACGAGCTTTCCGAGGCGGCGTTCGACGACCAATGCACCGGCACGAATCCGCGCTTGCCGCTGATCGGGGAAATTCGGGAGATATATTTGGGGATTTATTGAAGATAGTGGATAATGGATAGTAAAGAAACAAGGCTTTCGCGGTGTGAAAGCCTTGTTTCTTGTATTAATCGAGATTTGCGATTATTTATACCTTTCACCGGTGGTGACGTCTTTCCAGGTGAAAGCTTTGTTTTCGTAAAGAATGTAGCTGTGCGGCGAATTTTCTTTCGGTATCGAGACCGAGCCGGGGTTGATATAGCGCACGCCGTCGCTCAGCGAATCGTCGGGAACGTGCGTGTGGCCGTACAGCACCGTGCCGCCGGAGGGCGGAACAAGCACCGTGCCATCGTTCAGGTGATGACCGTGCACCGCGGTAAAGGTGAAATCGCCGTCGGCAATCAGCGCGTAGGAGCACAAAACCGGGAATTTAAGCACCATGCCGTCTACCTCGCCGTCGCAGTTGCCGCGCACGCAAAGGATTTTGTCGGCCAGCGGATTGAGCATATCGCAAACAGCCGGCGGGTCGTATTCGGCAGGCAGAGCGTTGCGCGGGCCGTGGTAGAGAATATCGCCCAAAAGCAGTATTTTATCGGGCTTTTCAGCCTCGATTCTTTCGATCAGCTTGCGGCAGTAATAGGCCGAACCGTGGATGTCGGAAGCAATTATTATTTTCATGTTTTACCTTTTCTTTTTTTGTTTTTGGAATGCAAAGCAAGAATGAAATGCTACGCCGTTATAGAAATTCGCAATGCGAATTAGAGAAGCGCCAACGGCGCGTCAAGGGGAATGCTTCAATTTGTCTTAATTAACAAGGCGGCATACAATTAAATTGTATGCCGCCTCATAATTACTGATTAACCCTTGTAGTGAACGTGCAACAGCTCGTGCTCTCTGCCCTTTACGATTTCCTTGTAAATGGAATCCATAATCGGGTTTTCTTCGGAGCGGCGAATGCTGGACATATTGTCGGCAGTGTAAAGGCCCTTGCCGCGCTTTGCCTTGGTGTCAGCGTCAACAAACGGCTGACCGCCGCCGCATACACAGCCGCCGGGGCAAGCCATAACCTCGACGAGGTCGAAATGCTCGCCGGCCTGAATGCGCCGGATAACGGTTTCGGCGTTCTTGAGACCGCTTACAACGGCAACCTTGAGGGTAGCCTCGCCGGCGGGAACGTCAAATTCCTTGATACCGTCGTTTCCGCGTGCGCCGATTTTGGCAACGTCAAGAAGCGAAGCTCTGGATTTGTCCTCGGTAACTCTTCTGAGAACCGCCTCGGTAACACCGCCGGTAACACCGAAGATTACGCCTGCGCCGGAGATTGTGCCGAACGGCATATCAACTGCTTCGGGCTCGAGGTCTTCCATGATAACGCCGGCTTCCTTGATCATGCGGATAAGCTCTTGCGTGGTGAGAACAGCATCGACGTTGGGATCGCCCTCAACGGCAAATTCTTCTCTTGCACCCTCGAATTTCTTTGCGGTGCAGGGCATAATTGCAACGTGGAACATCTTCTTATCCGCGCCCTTGTTCTGCTCCTTGATAAGGGAAGCAAACATCTGCATCGGGCTGCGGCAGGTTGAAATGTTGGGCAGCAATTCGGGATGCTTCTTTTCGGCATAGCGAATCCATGCGGGGCAGCAGGAGGTGAACAGCGGGATATTTTCGCCCTTTTCGATGCGGGCGAGGAATTCCTTGGATTCCTCCAGAACCGTAAGGTCTGCGCCAACGGTGGTATCGTAAATTTCGTCAAAGCCTATGCGGCGAAGAGCGGCAACAATCTTGCCCATGCTGTTGTCGCCGTCGGCCAGATGAAGCTCCTTGCCGATTGCAACACGAACTGCGGGAGCAACCTGAACGGAGGTTCTGACATTTTCGTCGCCCAGCGCGTTCCAAACCTTGGAGGTGTCATTTCTGACAACGATAGCGCCGGTGGGACATACTGCGGAGCACTGACCACAGCCTACGCAGGGAGACTCGGACAGCGGTACGCCGAATGCGGTGCTGATGGACATTTTGGAGCCTCTCTTGGCGAAGTCGATAGCGCCGACATTCTGAATTTCGTTACACATACGAACGCAGTCGCCGCAGAGGATACATTTGGAGTTGTCCTTAATAATGGACAGCGAGGAACGATCCTCCTTGGGCTCGTTGTTGGTGTTGGGGAAGCGAACACCCTCGATGTGATAAATCTTTGCCAGCTCTTGCAGCTTGCAGGAGCCGTTGTTTTCACAGGTGGTACAATCGCGGCAATGGTTGGCGAGCAAAAGCTCGAGAATCATTTTGCGGTACTTTCTGAGTCGGGGGGTGTTGGTCATAAAGGAAGCGCCGGCTCTGGGGGGAGTGGAGCAAGCGGCCTCCAGCATTCCTCTTTCGTTTTCTACCATACACATACGGCAGGCGCCGTAAACCGACAGCTCGGTGTGATAGCAGAAAGTGGGCATTTTAATGCCGGCCTTGCGGATGATTTCCAAAAGATTTTTTTCGTTTTCTATCTCAACGGGAATTCCGTCTATCTTTACAAAATTGCTCATTCTATTACGCCTCCTTAATAGCCTTGAAGGGACAAGCGCTTACGCAGGCACCGCACTTGATACATTTCTGCTCGTCGATAACGAACGGCTCTTTGATCTTGCCGGAAATTGCGCCCACGGGACATGTTCTCGAACATTTGGAGCAGCCCTTGCACAGGTCTTTGTCAATTCTGATCTTTTTAAGCTTTTTGCAGTTGCCGGTAGGACATGTGCCGTTGATATGAGCCACATATTCGTCTCTGAAGTACTTCAAAGTACTGCGAACGGGGTTGGGCGCGGTTTTGCCCAGGCCGCACAGCGCGGTGGAAATAATCATATCCGACAGCTCGCTGAGGGTGTCGATATCCTCTTCCTTACCCTTGCCCGCAACAATGCGCTCAAGAATTTCAAGCATACGCTTGGTACCCTCGCGGCAGGGAACACATTTGCCGCAGGATTCGTTCTGAGTAAAGTGCATGAAGAAGCGCGCAACCTCTACCATGCAGGTGTGCTCGTCCATAACAACCAGACCGCCCGAACCGATGATGGCGCCAACGGTTTTGAGCGAATCGAAGTCAAGCGGCAGGTCGAGATGCTCTTTGGTAAGACATCCGCCGGAAGGTCCGCCTATCTGAACAGCCTTGAATTCGGCGCCGCCGCGGCAGCCGCCGCCTATATCGTAAATGATTTCGCGAAGCGGAGTTCCCATAGGAACTTCGATAAGACCGGTGTTTTCAATGTTACCGGTAAGCGCGAAGGCCTTGGTACCGGAGTTACCCTCGGTGCCCAAAGACTTGAACCAATCGGAGCCCTTGTTGATAATCTGAGGAACGTTGGCGTAGGTTTCTACGTTGTTCGGAACGGTAGGCTTGCCGAACAGACCCTTGATAACGGTAAGCGGCGGACGAACTCTCGGGAAGCCTCTTTCGCCTTCAATGGAAGCGATAAGCGCGGTTTCCTCGCCGCAAACGAATGCGCCGGCGCCGCGGTTGATGTGCAGGTGGAACGAAAAATCGGTGCCGAGAATGTTGTCGCCCAAAAGGCCCAGCTCCTCAGCCTGTGCGATAGCAGTCTTAAGACGTGCAACCGCCATGGGGTATTCGGCACGAACGTAAATGTAGCCGTCCTGTGCGCCGGTAGCAACGCCGGCGATCATCATACCCTCGAGAACTCTGTGGGGGTCGCCCTCCATGATACTTCTGTCCATGAATGCGCCGGGGTCGCCCTCGTCGCCGTTGCAGAGTATGTATTTCTTGTCAGCTTCGGTTTTGCGCACGGTTTCCCACTTGATGCCGGCAGGGAAGCCCGCACCGCCGCGTCCGCGCAAGCCGGAATCCTTAACGGTTTTTACAACGTCGTCGCCGTTCATATCGAACAGTGCCTTTTCAAATGCGGAATAGCCGCCGATGGCAATGTATTCCTTGATGGAATCGGCATTAATATGGCCGCAATGCTCCAAAACCACACGAGTCTGCTTCTTGTAGAAGGGAATTTCGTCCTGCTTGGGATAAATTTCGCCGTTCTTCTTGTATGCCAGACGCTCGATAAGCTCGTCCTTCATTACGGTTTTTTCAATGATTTCTTCGCAGTCTTCCAATGCGACCTTGGTGTACAGCCAGCCCTGAGGGTCGATTCTCAGCAGCGGACCCATTTCGCAAAAGCCGTGGCATCCGCATTTTTTGATACCTACGGAATCGTCATGGGGGTCTTCTTCAAGCTCTACGGTGTAGGGCAGATTTTTTTCTTTCATCAATTCGCACAGACGGTCGTAAATCTTAAGCGAACCGCCGGCGATACAGCCTGTACCGGCACATACGAGTATCTTTTTGGTTTGTTTGTCCAGCGCGCCCTTGAGCTCGGCACGAAGCGCCTGGAGTTCGTTTCTACTCTTAATCACGGCTTATAATTCCTCCTTGAGTGTTTTTAAAAGCTCGGAAGCTTTATCGGGGTCCATCTTGGGGTAAACCTTGTCGTTTACGGTCAAAACAGGCGCCAGACCGCAAGCGCCGAGACATGATACCGTCTCAACGGTGAAGTTGAGATCCTCCGTCGTTTTCTTGCCCTCGGCAAGACCCAAATCGGTGCGAAGTCTTTCAAGTATCGGAATTGAGCGTCTTACGTGACATGCGGTACCGTCGCATACCTTGATAACGTATTTGCCCTTGGGTTCAAGCGAAAAGTTCTCGTAAAAAGTTGCAACGCTGTAAGCCTTGGCTTCGCTTATACCCAGCTTCTTCGCCATGTACGGGAAAATCTCGCGGGGCAGATAGTGGTAATGCTCCTGGATTTCCTGCAATATGGAGATTATCGCCTTAGGATTGTTTGAATTGGCGGTAAGGATAGCGTCAACCGCCGTGAAATCAAAGTTTTGGTTCATAATCCTCGTCCTTCTTTCCAAATTTGCTTTATGTTAAAAAATTAAAGCCTTTTTTATTTTCCGTCGCCAAGCGCCAATGAAAGCGCAGCCCTTGAAAAATGCAAAAAATCGGCAAAAAGCCATTCGTTTACACCGTTTTTGCAAATTCAAAAAGCCGCCGCTTCAAAACGTGCGATTGCGACAATTTGCCAAATTCCGACAGATAGGCGCAAAAACCCATGCGAGTGCAAAACACCCGCAATTCGGACTTATGCTATTAACGCGAAAAATCGGCTTATATCAACCTTTTTCGCAAAAACCGATCCGTCGAAGCAACAGATTTACATATATAAATTATCC
>CAYWMF010000111.1:0-5825 GCA_964459175.1 uncultured Oscillospiraceae bacterium | reverse complement strand
TTTGAATTACTACTGTTAATAAAATTCATTTTTCACACGACTTGACTTGCAAAAATCAGCAAAAAATCGGATTTTAAAGTTATTTTTGCATTTTTTAAACTTTTTTAAGTCAAAATGTATTGAAAATACATTTTTTGTGTGGTATAATTAAAATAAAGAAATTTCAAAAAATATTATATTTTCAAATTTTTGTACCGAGGTGGAAAAATGTCTTTAAACGCATTGAACGAAATTCTCGCCGCCGAGCAAGAAGCGCGTATCCAAAAAGACGTCGCGCTGGCCGAAGCAAAGACAATAGCGGCAGGAGCCGAGACCGACGGCAAAAAAATTCTGCATGAAACCGAGGCGCGTGCTTTGCAGGAGGTAAACGGAATAAAGGCCGAGGCGGAAAAGAAAATTGCCGCCGTGAACACCGCCGCCGAGGCGCAAATCGCCGAAAAGCTCGCGAAATTAAGAAAGGCGGCCGCGGCAAAAACGCCGTCAGCACTTGATTATATCATAGAACAAATAAAGTGATTTTTCATTTTGTAAGGGGGAATAATCCTTCAGATGGCAATTCTGAAAATGAAAAAGCTGTCCCTGATAACCCCGCACGACAACGCCGAAGCCCTTGCCAAGGAGCTTATGTGGCTGAGCTGTGTCGAAACAGAAGCACGGCAGGAAGATGACCCTCTGCCCGCGATGCCGTCGCAGGGCGAGCGTGAAAAAATCGAAAAGCGACTCAAGCGACTTGCCGACGCGTTGGAGGTTATCGCCAAATACCGCGTTAAAAAGGGACTTTTTAATATCGGTGAGGAGCTTTCGCGCGAGAGCTTCGACAATATCGCCGACGATGCGGACACGGTATTTTACGCGGCTGAGGGGATTTTGGCCGTGAGGGACGGCAAAATTAATATCAAAAACAAAATTAATATGCTTAATTCGCAGATCGCAATATTCGAGCCGTGGCGCGGCTTTGACCTGCCGTTTGATCGTACTTCAACCACTCAAGCCGACATAATTTTCGGTACATTGCCGCTTACCTGTCCCGACGAACAGCCGAGCGAGGCGACGAAAAACGAAGGCTTTTACGTCGAAGAAGTAAGCCTTGACCGCGAACAGCGCTACATTTGCGTGTACTGCCTTAAGCGTGAACGCGACAATACCTTGAAGTCCTTGGAAGCGCTCGGATTTGTCAAAACGGCATTTCCGCGCACCGACGGCACCGCAAAACAGATAATTTCAAAAATTCAAAGCGAAGTCGCGGCGCTTGAAAACGAGCTTGAGGTTTTGGAAGCGCGGCTTCGCGAATACGGCGCCATGGCCGAAAGGCTCGAAAGGCTGTACGACTACGAAAATTCGCGGCTGAATATAGCCGCGGCGCTGGAGCAAGCGCAGGCCACCGAGGCAACCTGCATAATACGCGGCTGGGTGCCGGAGGACAAAATCGAAAAGCTTGAAAAAACGCTGGAAAATCGCGTATGCTTTTACGAATTGAGCGACCCGTCGGAGGGTGAAAGCCCGCCCATCAAGCTCAAAAACAACAAATTTGCCGCGGCGTTTGAGGGGCTTATCGGGCTGTATTCCTACCCCGACTATTACGGCTACGACCCTTTGAAATACATGTCGATATTTTACTGCATAATTTTCGGCATGATGCTGGCAGATTTTGTATACGGTCTCATTTTGACCGTGGGCTGCTACGCAATGATAAAGCTGACAAAGCCCTCAAAAGGCATGAAAGCATTTTTGGAAATGTTCGCTCTGAGCGGCATTTCAACCGCAATTTTCGGCCTCTTGTTCGGCAGTATACTGGGCGATTTGCCGTCGGCCTTTTCAACCGGTATGCTGGGCGGCAAGGCTGTTGCCACCGCATTGCTTTTCGACCCGACAAAAAAACCTATGGCACTGTTATATTTATCATTCGTGCTGGGCGCAATTCATCTGCTGTGGGGCATGGGACTTAAGGCATATATGCTTTTCAAGCGCGGCAGGTGGATAGATGCGGTATGCGACATTTTCACATGGTATCTTTTGTTTTTGGGCATAGGTGTTTTAGCCGCGGGTGTGGTGCTTGAGATTAAAAGTGTTTTCGAAATCGGAAAATGGTTGTCGATTATCGGCGTTTTATCGCTGATACTGACTCAGGGGCGCGCCGAGAAAAACATTATAATGAAGCTTTTAAAGGGCATAATGAGCCTTTACGATATTGTCAGCTACATTTCGGATCTGCTTTCATACTCGCGCATACTGGCTTTAAGCCTTGCCACCGCGGTTATTTCAAGCGTTATAAACATCATGGCGACGCTGACGGGGCCGTCGGTTATCGGCTTTATAGTTTTCGTTGTTATACTCGTGCTGGGGCACGCATTAAACCTTTCGCTCAACGTGCTGGGCAGCTTTGTTCACGCAAGCCGTTTGCAGTACATTGAATTTTTCGGAAAATTCTACGAGGACGGCGGCAGACCCTTTTCGCCGCTGAGCGTAGGTGCAAAATACACAAGAATAAAAACGGAGGAAAACTGATATGAACTTTTTCGAGCAATTATTAACCGGAACAAACCTTGCGATTTTAGGCGCAGCGTTGGCCGCGCTCATGGGCGGCATGGGCTCCGCCAAGGGTGTCGGACTGGTCGGCGAAGCCGCCGCCGGCGTTATCACCGAGGACCCGACAAAATTCGGTAAATCGCTTATTCTTCAGGCATTGCCCGGAACTCAGGGCATTTACGGACTTATTACCGCATTTATGGTTATTTTCAACCTCGGCATTCTCAGCGGCGCACCGATCGAGCTGACTGTGGCTCAGGGCGGCTATTATCTGTTCGCTTGCCTGCCGATTGCGCTGGTCGGATATTTTTCCGCGATAAAGCAGGGTCGTGTGGCGGTCGCCGGCATCAACATACTTGCCAAGCGCCCCGATGAGTTTCTCAAAGGCGTTATTTCCGCCGCGCTGGTTGAAACCTATGCTATTTTCGCGCTTTTGGTTTCGCTGTTGCTGATTATGTTCGCACCGCAATAAAAGGGTGAGCACATGAATGATATAAAAAACATCACCGATAAAATTCTTGCCGATGCACAGCTTTTCGCCGATGAAGTAAGGAAAAATGCTCAACAGCACGCCGAGGAAATCGTTTCTTCGTACCGCGCACAGGCGGACAACGCTTTTCGCGGTGCCGTAGAAAAGGCACAGCGCGACGCCGATGAGGCTGTCAGCCGCGCAAAATCGGCGCTGCAGCTGAAGGAACGCAATCTGATTCTCGGCGCAAAATGCGAAATTCTCGACGAGGTGTTTGACAAAGCGGCCGCACGAATCGTGAATATGCCGTCGGACGAATACATCAATCTGCTTATCGAATGGTTCAAGACTGCCGCGGATGACCGCGACACCGTTATTCTGTTGAACGAGCGGGATCTCAAAGCTGTCGGACAGCGTTTTTTCGACGAGGCAAGCCGAATTTTTTCGGAAAAATTCGAAAGCCGCACGCTTGAATTATCTCCTGTTTCCGTGAAAATCGACGGCGGCTTTATTTTAAAAAGCGGCGACATAGAAATTAATGCCACCGTAAAAGCTGTTTTGGCATCACTGCGCAAAAGCCGCGAAAACGATATTTTCAAGCTGTTGTTTGACTGAAAAAGGCGGTGATTTTGAAATGAAAAAGCCTCGCGACACCGATTATCTTTACACAACGGCCCGTATACGTGCCGTTGAAGCCGCCGATTCACTGCGCGACAAAAACGAAAAAATGCTTGCCGCGCACAGCTTCGGCGAGGCCGCCGCGATTTTCTGCGGCAATGGCGATGCCGAAGACATAAATTCCGGCAATTATCAAAAAATGCTGGATAACGAGCTGGTCAAAACCTATGATTTTGTCAGCTCCATGATAGGCGACAGCGCAATAGTTAAAATTTTCAAATATCCCTACGACTGCAACAATTTAAAGCTTGCGTTCAAGGGCGAATTATGCGGGCGCGACTGCTCCGACTTGTACTACAGCTTCGGCACGGTAACGCCGCGCGAGCTTTCACGCGCGATGAACGAGCGCGATTTTTCGGCATTTCCGCCCGATACGGCAGCCGCGGCGTGTGAGCTTTGCGGCAATGCGGCAAAAGGCGCCGACCCGCAAATTGTCGATATTACCTTAGACCGCGCCTGTCTTGCGGATATGACGCGGACAGCGGGAGATTTCGGCTGTGAATATCTGAGCGACGTTATCAAAACCAAAACGGATTCCTATAATATACTCTGCTTTATCCGCTGTATCCGCATGAAAAAAGGCGCCGATTTTTACCGTAGACTCACGGTTAACGGTGGCAAAGTTGAGGCTTCGGTGCTGTGCGATGTATATGACGGCGGAATCGGCGCGCTGGCTCAGCGACTGCAAATGACAGTGTATTCGGATATTGCCGAAAGCATTTCAAAGCGGCTGGACGAGCCGGGCTTTTTCTCGGCGATTGAGAGGGAGCTGGAAAGCCTTTACACCTCCCGCACGGGCGAGGTAAAGTTTATTTCATTCGGACCGGAAATCCCTATAAGCTACATTATAAATTGCGAAAAAGAGCTTAAAAATGCCGGTATAATTCTGGCGGGCAAAAGCGTCGGGCTGGACAACGAAACAATACGTGAAAGGCTGAGAGCATGAGCAAAAAATTATCCTGCGCCGTAATCGGTGCAAAAAGCAGTGTTTTCGGCTTCGGTGCCGTGGGCTTTAAGGTGTTTTGCGCCGACGACGCTCAAAGCTGTGAAAAGCTGTTGACAAGGCTGGTTTTATCGCAGGAATACGCGATTATATATATAACCGAAAGCCTTGCCCTGCAAATAAGCGAAAAAATCGAAAGCTATTCCGCACTGCCGTTGCCGGCGATAATTCCGATACCGGATCGCGGCGGCAGTGGCTACGGCATCGAAAATGTAAAAAAATCCGTCGAGCGCGCCGTAGGCTCGGACATTCTGTTTAAGGATAAATAAGGTGAATATATGAAAAATATAATCGGAAAAATCGTCAAGGTTTCAGGCCCGCTGGTTGTGGCAGAGGGTATGCGAGACGCCAACATGTTCGACGTTGTGCGCGTCGGCGAAAAAGAGCTTATCGGCGAAATCATTGAAATGCGCGGCGATAAAGCCTCGATTCAGGTGTATGAGGAAACTGCCGGAATCGGACCGGGCGACAAGGTTTATTCGACCGGTGCGCCCTTGTCGGTTGAGCTGGGGCCGGGGCTTTTGACGAATATTTACGACGGAATTCAGCGCCCGCTGGAAGCGATAATGCGCAAGACAGGCTCAAATTTGCCGCGCGGCGTTGACGAGCCTGCGCTGGCACGTGACAAGGCATGGCATTTTGTTCCGTGCGTGAAGGTCGGCGATCGAGTTTCGCCGGGTGATATAATCGGCTCCGTGCAGGAAACCGAAATTATATTTCATCATATAATGATGCCCCTCAACGCGCAGGGTGTTATCAAGTCTATCGGCGAGTGTGACCGACGTGTTAACGAGGCGATAGGCGTATATACCGCCGACGACGGAAGCGAAAAGGAGCTGTTTTTAATGCAAAAATGGCCGGTTCGCCGTCCGCGTCCCTACAAAGAAAAGCTCCCGCCCGCCGAGCCCATGATCACCGGTCAGCGCATAATCGACGCGCTGTTCCCCATCGCCAAGGGCGGCACGGCATGCGTGCCGGGACCTTTCGGCAGCGGAAAAACGGTAATTCAGCATCAGCTGGCAAAGTGGAGCAATGTTGACATAGTTATTTACATCGGCTGTGGCGAACGCGGCAACGAAATGACCGACGTTTTACACGAATTTCCGGAGCTTATCGACCCGCACACCGGCCATTCGCTGATGAAGCGCA
>CAYWMF010000110.1:0-5921 GCA_964459175.1 uncultured Oscillospiraceae bacterium | reverse complement strand
TTATAATTCTGCTTATTTTCATATTACGCATTTTATTGCGGGAGCAGCAAGCCGCTCCCCTACGGCAAAGTCGCGAGGGCACGGCTGTGTCGCGACTTAGTATTAACTAATTGCGCATTGGATTTTCTCACTCTCCGAACAGAGGCGTGGAGAAATAGCGCTCGGCGGTGTCCGGCAGAATCGTCACAACGGTTTTGCCCCTGCCCAGCTTTTCAGCCAGCTTGATGGCGGCGGCGACATTACTGCCGCTACTGATGCCGCACATGATGCCTTCCTCGGAGGAAAGGCGCTGGGCGGTGTGAATGGCCTCGTCGTCCTTGACGATGCAAATTTCGTTGTATATTTCGCAGTTCAGGATTTCGGGAATAAGGCCGTCGCCGATGCCCATTTGAAGATGTGTGCCGATGGAGCCTCCGGACAGAATGGCGGCGTTTTCCGGCTCGACCGCCCAAATTTCGATATCGGGATTTTGCGCCTTGAGCGCCTCGCCGATACCGGTGATGGTGCCGCCGGTACCGATGCCGGAACAAAAGCCGTGGATCGGGCCATCAACCTGCCGCAGAATTTCGACGGCGGTCATTTCGCGCTGAACGGCGGGATTTGCGGGATTTTCGAATTGCTGAGGCACAAAGACATTGGGGTTTTCGCGCTTCATTTTCAGTGCCAAATTGAGGCATTCCTCAATGCAAAGGCCGATATTGCCGGCGTCGTGCACCAAAACAACCTCGGCGCCGTAGTGGCAAACCAGCTTTCGGCGTTCCTCGCTGACCGAGTCGGGCATGATGATTTTGGTTTTGTAGCCGCGAACAGCGCCCACCAGTGCCAGACCGATGCCCTGATTTCCGCTGGTCGGCTCGACAATTATAGTGTCGGGTCCGATAAGGCCGCGGCGTTCGGCATCGCAAATCATATTGTAGGCGGTGCGGGTTTTTATCGAGCCGCCGACATTGAGCCCCTCGAATTTGACAAGAATGTCCGCGCCGTTTTTGGGGGCAAGGCGCTGCAGTTTGATGATGGGAGTGTTGCCCATAGCTTCGAGAATGTTATTGTAAATCATATTTTTATGTAATCCTTAAAAGTATAAAATTCGTATCACTTATATATTATATTCCAAAATGGAAATAAAATCAACATATTTTTTGTATATATAGAAAAAAATTATCGAGACGGCAATTTTTTGCGCTATTTCTATTGTAAGTTGGGCAAAAATGTGGTATAATATATGCATAAGCCTTGCTTCGCAAGTCTTTGGGCTATCGCCCCTGTCGCGCTTACACGCGACTGCAATATTGTATCACTCGCAAAAATGCCCTTGCGAGCAAGCATTTTTGCTTCATGGTATAATATATGCACAAAAACTTGATACACAAGTCTTAGAAATTAGTAATTAGTAATTAGAAATTGTGGAAGATTTTTCTGCAAAAAATATACATTTTTATTTAAATTCGGTGCAACAAGATGAATTACAGAGAAGGAAAAGCCGCTTCGAAGGCATTTAAAGAAGAATATCTTGCCGGCATACGCCGCGTTATTCAAATGCGGCGGCGCGAATTGGCAAACGACAGAGCCGATTACGCGAAAGATATTTTTACGAATCCCGAAAAATATCGCTGCGACTTCAGAAGAATGCTGGGCTGGCCGCTTGTCGGCGATTGTTCGACGGTAGGTGTACCTCCGTCGGAATTTATAAAGCTGTCCGACGAAGACGGTTATTCCGTTTATCGTGTGCGCTTTGAGGTGCTTGACGGTCTGAAAATGACGGGTCTGCTGTTCAAACGGCAGGCAAGCGCCGCTCTGCCGATGGTTATCGTACAGCATGGCGGCTTGGGAACTCCGGAGCTTATTTCGGGCGTTTACGATTCGACCGGCAACTATAACGATATGCTGCAAAGAGTCATAAAAACAGGCGTTCATGCTTTTGCACCGCAGCTGCTTTTGTGGGAGGACAGCTACGAGGTTGAATTCGACCGCAGGGCTATTGATGCGCAGCTCAAAAGAGTCGGCAGCTCGATAACGGCGATTGAAATTTTTTCGATAATGCGAATTATCGATTATTTCGAGGCACAGGATTTTGTTTCAAGCTTCGGAATGGTCGGTCTTTCGTACGGCGGATTTTATACCTTGTACACCGCGGCGGTCGATACGAGAATAAAATCGGCGATATCCTGTTCGTTTTTCAACACTCGGGACGAATATGACCGAAGCGACTGGACGTGGTTCAACTCGGCGCAAAGGTTCGACGATGCCGAAATCGCAGCGCTGGTTTATCCGCGCAGCTTGTGCATAGAAATCGGCAGTCGCGATGAGCTGTTCGATTACAATAACGGCGTACGCTCGTTTGAAAGGCTCAAGGAATTGTCCGAAAACGTCGGCGACGAATGGGTGAATTTAACGGTTTTCGACGGAATGCATGAATTTTGCAGGAGCGACGAACCGATAGAAAAGCTTGCCGCTGATTTAATGCAGTGCGGCAAGAATACGACTAAATAATACTATAATTTAAGGGTGATTTTATGGAAAATAAACTTATGAGAGTTGCAATAGCAGGCTACGGAAATCTCGGAAAAGGCGCTGAATGCGCGGTTTCCAAATGCGCGGACATGAAGCTTGTCGGCATATTTTCGCGCCGCGACCCCGCATCGGTTAAAACAGCAAGCGGTGCGCCGGTTTTTGCTATGAAGGACGCGCCCAAAATGAAGGACGACATTGACGTCGTCATCATATGCGGCGGCAGTGCCACCGACCTTCCCGAGCAGACCCCCGAGCTTGCAAAATATTTCAACGTCATCGACAGCTTTGACACACACGCAAGAATCCCGGAGCATTTTGCCAATGTGGATAAAGCAAGCCGCGAAAGCGGAAAAATCGCTGTTATTTCGGTAGGCTGGGACCCCGGTCTTTTCTCGCTCAACCGTCTTATTTCTCAGGCGGTACTGCCCGACGGACACGACTACACCTTCTGGGGCAAGGGCGTCAGCCAGGGACATTCCGATGCTATCCGTCGTATAAAGGGCGTTAAGGACGCCAGACAGTACACCGTTCCCGTGCCCGAAGCGTTGGAGGCGGTACGCCGCGGCGAAAACCCCGAGCTGACCGCGCGCCAAAAGCACACTCGTGAATGCTTTGTCGTTGCCGAAGAGGGCGCCGACCTTGCATATATAGAAAACGAAATCAAAACCATGCCCAACTATTTTGCCGATTACGACACCACCGTTACCTTTATCAGCGAAGAGGAGCTCAAGCGCGACCATTACGGCATACCGCACGGCGGCAAGGTTATCCGCAGCGGAAAAACCGGCTTTGACGGCAAAAATCAGCACCTCATCGAGTTCAGCCTCAAGCTTGATTCCAACCCCGAATTCACCTCCGGCGTGCTCACCGCTTATGCCAGAGCGGCTTATCGCCTCAATTGCGAGGGAATAGCCGGCTGTAAGACGGTGTTCGACATTCCGCCGGCATATTTGCACCCCATGACCCCCGAGGAACAGCGCAAGCACCTGTTGTAATACAAGAAGTTAACTGTTTATGAAGAAACTCGCCATTGTTTGTGACGCAGCTGCTTCGCCGATTATGCAAAAGGCCGTCGGTGTGCTCAGTGAAATCCTGTTGGATTATACATACGAGTACCCGATATGCGTTAAATCGGCGGAAAAGGTCGATAAAGAGAATTTCAGATTGATTTTTATCGGAACCAAAGAAAACAATCCCTATATCGCACAAAGTGATATTGAAATTCCCAAAAAGCCCGAGGGCTACGCCCTGCGTGTTAAGGACGAAACGGTAATTATAGCCGGCTTCGACGATGCGGGCGTTCTGTACGGCTGTATGGACTTTTACAACAAGTATATAGTCGGCCTTGAGTTTCCCGATGACGACCGATACCGTATAAACGCATTTGAGCAAAGGCTGACGGATTTCGAGTATCGCTCTGCTCCCGCCGTCAAAAATCGCGGTATTTGGACCTGGGGACATGTGATTTACGACTACAGAAAATATATCGACAATATGGTTAAGCTCAAGCTCAACACCTTGATTATGTGGAACGATTTTGTGCCGGTAAACGCAAGGGATATGGTCGAATATGCACATTCCTGCGGAGTAAAAATCATATGGGGCTATGCTTGGGGCTGGGATACAAACTGCGAGCAGTTTCTGGACGGCAAAGTCGGAGTTTCATCGCAGGCCATATTCGAAAAATATGAACGCGAATACGCCTCACTCGGCGGTGACGGTATATATTTTCAATCGTTTACCGAGCTCAACAGCCAGGAAATCGGCGGCAAGCTGATAGCGCAGGCTGTCACCGAGTTTGTCAACCAAACGGCGGCGCTGTTCTGCGAAATGCTGTGGGACTGCACGACGGAGCTTGACGAGCTGATGAGCAGTGTTGCGCTGAGGGATTATGTGGATTTTGCATAAGCACAAACGGCGTGTTTTATAATTTGCAATTATGGTTGATTTTTCTGCGAAAAATCTATCTATAATTTTACAACCTCTCCGTCAGCCACAGGCTGACTGAGGATGTGGAAAGCAAAGAAGGTATAGTATTCCATAACAGAAATACATGCAATCTCCACCTCACCGGTCACTGCGTGACAGCGTCTTAAGCGACGCAGTCGCGTCAAGGGGAAGCCATCAATAAGGTAAGTTTATATAAACCCACGGATTTAACCGCAAACCTGCCTTTATCCGTAGGGTCGCACCTGTGTGTGCGATCGCATATGAATATATGTAGATTTTGTGCCTTGCACAAAATCTACCATAATTGCGAATTGCGAATTATTACAACGGCGGAGCAATTTCGTGCGGAGCAATTCATTCGCAATGCGAATTCCTTTTCAAAGCATTGTTCACAAGGCAATGCAACAAATTTTAATAATAATTTCAAGGAGAGATAAATATGGATACAAACGTAAGACCCGAAACCATGGCACGCATTCAGACAAAGGAACTGGCCGAGGCATTTATCGCGGAGCAAATCGCCGCAGTAAGAGCACAGGTCGGCGACAAAAAGGTTCTTTTGGCGCTTTCCGGCGGAGTTGACAGCTCGGTTGTTGCGGCTTTACTTATTCGCGCCATCGGCAAACAGCTGGTTTGCGTACACGTAAACCACGGACTCATGAGAAAAGGCGAAAGCGAGCAGGTAATCGAGGTTTTCAAAAACCAGCTTGACGCAAATCTGATTTACATCGATGCAACGGACAGATTTCTTGATCTTCTTGCCGGCGTCAGCGAGCCCGAAAAGAAAAGAAAAATCATCGGCGGCGAATTTATCAAGGTCTTCGCCGAGCAGGCCGGCAAGCTGGAAGGCATTTCTTTCCTTGCGCAGGGCACAATTTACCCCGACATTCTCGAAAGCAACGGCGTAAAGGCGCACCACAACGTCGGCGGCCTGCCCGAGGATATGAATTTCGAGCTGGTTGAGCCGGTAAAACTGCTTTACAAGGACGAAGTTCGTGTCGTCGGCAAGGCTCTCGGACTGCCCTCGGCTATGGTTGACCGCCAGCCGTTCCCCGGTCCCGGACTTGGCGTTCGCTGCCTGGGCGCCATCACGCGCGACAGACTTCACGCGCTGCGTGAAGCCGATGCTATCCTGCGCGACGAGTTCGACAAATGCGGCCTGGCGCACAAGGTTTGGCAATATTTCATCGCGGTGCCCGACATGAAGAGCGTCGGCGTCAAGGACGGCAAGCGCTACGAGGGTTGGCCGGCCATCATTCGCGCCGTCAACACCAAGGACGCCATGACCGCGACCATCGAGGAAATCCCCTACAGCGTGCTCCACACGATCACTTCGCGCATCACCGCCGAGGTTGACGGCATCAACCGCGTTCTGCTCGACCTCACCCCCAAGCCCGTCGGAACGATTGAGTGGGAATGATAAAGTAAACACCGCAAAGCCGCATAAAATAAGGCTTTTT
>CAYWMF010000109.1:0-5925 GCA_964459175.1 uncultured Oscillospiraceae bacterium | reverse complement strand
ATTACAAGGAGATAACTCGATGAAAAAAACTCAAATTATAATACTCGCCGTATTAACCCTGATTATAATTTTGCTGTCGGCGGTGTTTATCACCGTATTACTGAAGGTCGATTCGGTAAAGTACAATATCACCGCAGCCTTTGAGCCCTACGAATATCGCGACGGCCTGCTCGTAAGCAAAAAAGGCGACAAGGCCATGCGCTTTATCACCAACATGGGCACCTATCGCGAGCTGGAAATCGGCATTTTCAACCCTGCGGACTACGACGGCGCCGAGGGGCTTATGCTGAGCGAGGTCACGGCCTGTGTGAACAGCAAAAATCTTATACCGATTTCGGGAAACGCATTTCCCTACTACAATCTTGACGGCTGCTTTGTTTATGGTAAAAAAGGCGAGGAAAAATATCTTGTCGATACCGAGGCGAGAACCGTCTCTCCGCTAATTTCACGCAGTTCGATAAACATTGAGGGCATTTGCACCAACGGCGAATTTATGCTGGAAAATGACGGTCAAACCGTCACTGTTCTCCGCCGCAAGGACCGCACCTCGAACGAAATAATAAGCGAAAAGCAAGTAGAATTCGGCGAAAGTTACACCGACGTCACCTTTGTGGCGTGGTATAACGAGCGCTACGCCTTGGTACGCCTGAACAAGCCCATGACCACCACATTCGGGCTTATTGACGGCGTAAGCGGCGAGTTCACCGCGCTGGTTACCACGAACGACGTGCCCGCGCTTTTGATGCCCGGGGACGGCGAGGACGATGGAAGAGTACAGTGTTTTAACACGCTCATCGGCGGCAGATTTTTGCAATGCTATGAAATCGAGCCGAGCGCTCTCAGCGGCGAAAGTGAGCAGGTTAAAAGCGGAAAATACCTTGACATTTTCAGCGGCGCGATATATGACACACGTCTGAATCGCGAGGTATTTGTCGGCAAAAACGAGCTTGTTGCGGTATCGGACGACGGAAGCTATGCCGTATTCAAAACCGCGCTCAAGGAAAATCACGCCGGCAGTATCGAATACGTCATATTCAACTCCGACAACGGAAAATATTGCATAATGGGCGAAATTCTGGGCGACGAGGCCTTTATTGACGATATTTATTTCACGTATAGTAATGTAATGTTTGTAAATTACGCCGAAATCAACACCGGCACGGAAGCCGCCTGCTCGATAAAGCTCAGCTTTTAGCTTAATCCCGAAAGGAAACCGAATATGATCGAATTAGCCACCGCAAAGCAGATAAAAAGCATTGATGAAGGCTGTGGAATAGACTCCCGCGAGCTGATGCAGAACGCCGCGGAATGCCTTTTTCACCGCATTGAAAGCTGTAAAAGCGAATATATTTTTTCGATGTCCGAAATATGCGTGGCCTGTGGCATAGGCAACAACGGCGGCGACGGCTACGCGCTGGCGATATTACTGTACGAAAGCGGCTGTAATGTCAAAATCGTTGCCGCCGGTCGTCCTGCCGGCAGTGACGCGCTGTACTATTTTTCACTGTGCAACGACATGAATATTTCCATCGTTTTCGCTCAAGAGGAGTCGGACGCGGCGGCGGATGCCATTGCGAACGCCGACTTTATTGTGGACGCGCTGTTCGGCATAGGCCTTTCGCGCGCGCCCGAAGAGCCGTACGACGAGCTGATAGAGCAGATAAACGCCTGTGAAGCCTTTGTTTTCAGCGTAGATATACCGTCCGGCATTTACGCCGACGCCGCAAGCTTTTACCGCCTTGACGGCAAGCCGCTGTGCGTAAAAGCGGACGTCACCTCGACCTTTGTCATGAAAAAAGCCGCGCATGTATCCTATCCGACGCTTGAATACTGCGGCGATGTGTATGTTGAGGACATCGGAATTGCGCCCGAAGCGATCGCAAAAGAGAGCTTCAAGCTGTTCTGCCCCGACGACACCCTTATTTCGGAGCTTTTTGCGCCGCGGCGCGCCGACTCCAACAAGGGCGACTACGGCACACTGGTCATGCTGTGCGGCTCGGACAATATGACCGGCGCCGCCTGTCTTGCCGCCGAAAGCGCACTGCGTTGCGGTGTGGGCTTGGGCGTTTGCGCCGCCGGGGCTAAAACGCTGAATATATTGCAAAACAAATTGAGCTTTCCGATATTTTTACCGCTGGAATGCGACGGCGAGGATCTGTATACCGAAAAATCGCTGGCGGCTGTCACGGATTACCAAAAGGCAAGCGCGCTTTTGGTCGGCTGTGGACTGAGCAAAAGCGCGGCGGCGCGACAGGCGGTGGAGCATGTCATAAAAAATTGTACCGTGCCGCTGATTTTGGACGCCGACGCGCTGAATATTATAGCCGAAAAGCCCGAAATTCTGAAGCAATTAACCGTTCCGACCGTCATAACGCCCCATCCGGGCGAAATGGCGCGGCTGTGCGGGTGCGATGTGAGCTACGTACAGAATAACCGCACGGTGATTGCGCAAAAATTTGCGCGGGAATACGGTGTAACGGTGCTTTTAAAGGGCAGTGCCACGGTAATTGCCTCGCCGGACGGCAGGACGGCCTTTAATACAAGCGGCTCACCCGCGCTTGCCAAGGGCGGCATGGGTGATATTTTGAGCGGCGTTATCGCATCTCTGGCGGCGCAGGGCAACACACTGTTCGAAAGCGCTGTGGGCGGAGCATATATTCACGGCTTGGCAGGAGAGGCGGGCGCGGAGCTTTTTTCCGAATACGGCCTTTCGCCCGAGGATATGCCAAAGCTTATCGCGAAGGTAATAAAAACCAAAACCGCGCATAAATTATGATATAAAGACTTGCCATCGGCACGGTTTAGCCGTGACGGATGAGGTGTTTACTTTGCGAAAGCTTTAAAATTATTTTGCTTTTTGCTCATTTGACAATCCCTCAGTCAGCCTACGGCTGACAGCAAACATTTGAAAAATGTTTGCCCTTAGCGGCGTAAGTCGCGTGCACAGGGAGCCTTCAAAATGAAGATTTTTCGAAGAAAAAGCTACCACAATTGCGCATTGCTGATTTTATTATTCGGAGGTAATACATTTGAAAAAACTGCTGTTCATTCTGCCGCTGATTTTGGCGGTGTGCCTTGCGGCCTGCAATCGCTACGATTTTACGGACGAGGTGACGCACTGGTTTGAAAGCCCGACCGAAAGCCTGATTGAATACGACTTAAGCGGCGTCACGGGCGAGGCGACCTTTACCTTTTATTCCGAAAGCAACAACAAAATACTGTTCACCTCCGGCGAGGCGCTGAGCGGTGTGGAATTCGCCTTTATCGACGGTACCGTACGTGCGGCGCGCGCCGACGACGGCATCGAGTGGGAGCCGGATCCCGACACCGCCGAGGCTTTATCACTGTTCGGCAAGCTGTACGCCTATGCCGCCTCGCAATCGTACAACATCTCGCCGCAAAGTGGTACCGACGGCGATTACATGACAAAGGCCTTTGAATACCTTGACGGAAGCGGCGAGGTGGTTTTTGCAAAATCCGACGCCAAGCCGATAAGCCTCACCTACTCTCAAGCAGGTCAGACAATAAAGCTGAAAATAAACGACATTAAAATAATATCTCAGGAAGAGGAAAAATAAATGAAGCTTTCACAATGCCGCGCTGTGGCATATATAAATCTGAAAAACGCCGAATATAACTACAATGCCGTCAAGGACTGCCTCGGCGACGGCGTAAAAACCATGCCTGTCATAAAAGCCGACGCTTATGGGCACGGTGCTCTGCCGCTGGCAAGGCTTTACGAGAGACTCGGCGCGCACATGCTGTGCGTTGCGGGCATTGACGAGGCAATAAGCCTGCGCGAAAACGAAATAACACTGCCGATTCTGATTTTGGGTCCGACACTGCCGGAATATGCGCCGTATCTGGAGCGGTACGATATTTGTCAGGCGGTGCATTCGACGGAATACGCCGCGGCGTTGGAAAAGCAAATTTCCGACGGCGGACGGATTAAAATTCACATCAAGGCGGACACCGGCATGCGCCGCGTCGGCTTTACGAGCATCGACGAAATGACAGCGCTTTTGGGTTGCAAAAAGCTTGAAGTATGCGGCTTATTCACCCATTACGCCGAAAGTGACAGCCCCGATTCCGACTTTACCGAGCATCAGCTGGCGCGCTACCTTGAAGCCGAAAAGCGCTTTGACGGCCGAGACATTCTGCGCCATACCGCCAATTCGGCGGCGGTGCTGTGCTTTCCGCACACGCATTTTGACGCGGTTCGCCCCGGAATTGTGCTTTACGGCTCCTATCCCTCGCAGGAGGTGAAGCGGCTTTACGAAAAAAATCACGCGCCGCTCAAGCCTCTTATGAGCTTTACCTCGCATGTCAGCCATATTTTCGAGGTTGAAGCGGGCGAAACCATCGGCTATTCGCGCACCTTTACCGCACCGAAAAAAATGCGCATCGCCACCGTTTCGGCAGGCTATGCCGACGGCGTTCCGCGCGCGCTGTCCAACCGCGGCCAAGTCGGAGTGGACGGCAATATGTGCGATATTGTGGGAAATATTTGCATGGATCAGTTTATGATAGACATTAGCGCATATAATAATATCAAGCTGTACGACCGCGTGGTAATATTCGGCGAGGGCGGACCCACCTGTGAACAAACAGCCGAGCTGTGCGGCACAATATCGTATGAAATTTATTGTTCCGTCGCCAAGCGCGTGGGACGGGAATATATCGGAGGTTGAAATGCGAAGATTTATAATAGATACCGACACTGCCGCCGACGATGCGGCGGCAATAGTATACATGCTGAGAAACGAGGATATAAGTGTCGAGGCGATAACCGTTGTCATGGGCAATGTGCCGCTGGAGCAGGCGACAAATAACGCCCTATGCGCCGTGGAAGCCGCCGACACCTACGAGCCGCCGGTGTATGTCGGCGTTGCGCGGCCTTTACTGCGCGAGCCGTACACCGCCACAAACGTGCACGGCGCCGACGGCTTGGGCGACAGCGGCATAAAGCCGCAAAGGCTGAGCCCGTCGCGCGAGCACGCCATCGACAAAATATGCGAAATAATAATGAAGAATCCGCACGAAATCGAGCTTCTCACCCTCGGACCGCTCACCAACATTGCGCTGGCATACCTCAAATATCCGCAAATCGCCTCGCTTGTGAAAAATGTCGTTGTCATGGGTGGAAGCGGCTTTGAAAAGGGCAATGTGACCGAATATGCCGAATTCAACATTTACGTCGATGCCGAGGCGGCAAAAATCGTATTTTCAAGCGGTATGCCGATAACGGCGGTGGGCTGTGAGCTGTCCGACGATGAATGCGGAATAACCGCCGACGAAGCGGAGCTTCTCAAAAACAGCCCCGACCCCGCCGCGGGCTTCATATACACCGTAACGCGGAGACTGCGCGAATTTGACCTTGAAACCTACGGCCGCGACGAAATTTTTCTGCCCGATGCCGTTGCGGCGGCGGTTGCGGTGGAACCGAGTGTTTCTTCAAGACTGGAGGCCGTCAACGCGCATATCGAAATTGCGGGTGAGCGCTACGGTCAGCTGGCGCTGAGCCGCGAGGGTGAGCCCAACATTTTGCTGGCGCACAAGCTGGACAGTGCGGCGTTCAAAAAAATGCTGTTCGACAGCATCGCAAGGACGGACAGCTGAATGGAAAACAACCCCAAAAAGAGCGAATATACAAAAGCCGCCCCCGCAAAACGCGAGGGCGACGAAAAATTTATGCGTGAGGCACTGCGCTGTGCGGCGCTGGCCGGCCGTCGCGGCGAGGTGCCGGTGGGCGCCGTTATTGTCAAGGACGGCGAGGTTATTTCACGCGGCCGCAACCGCCGCGAAAGCGGGCGAAATGCGTTGTGTCATGCCGAAATCATCGCCATAAACCGCGCCTGCAAAAAGCTGGACGGCTGGCGGCTGAGCGGCTGTGATTTATATGTCACGCTGGAGCCCTGCCCTATG
>CAYWMF010000108.1:0-5950 GCA_964459175.1 uncultured Oscillospiraceae bacterium | reverse complement strand
TCGGCGTACGATTGTACGATAGGGCATACAGCGGCAAAAAGCGTGTAATTGTGCGCAATATTCGATGTATTGCGTACAATTAGAAAAATAAAAACTTTATCATTTGGTGATTATTAAAAATACTTTCTCACGCGGTATAACGACTTTCTCGACAGTTTGAGCCGCACCGAATTTTTCGGTGCGGCTTTTCGTTGTCAATTTTTCGCCTCTGTCATATACTTGAAGTAACAAGATTTTATGAAAGGATGAAAAGTATATGCAAACAGGAAAGCTTATAATCGGTGTGCGCGCCGCAAGAGAGGTACTGCCGATTGACGAAGCGCTGGTCAGGATTAAATCACCCACCGGGCCGGTGCTTTTTGAGACCACTCTTTCCACCAACGAGTCGGGATTGACTCAGGCAGTTGAGCTTCCGACGCCGGATATTACGCAATCCGGAATACCCGATAGTCCGGAAGCTCCGTATACAACATATCATGTCGAGGTCTACGCGCCGAATTTTCGCGACAGCTTTATAAACGGCGTTCAGGTTTTTCCGGAGCGCGAATCTGTTCTTACGGTTGAGATGCTGGCGCTGCCGCTGGCAGTAATACCCGGCACAGGACCGCATTATATCGAAATAACACCGCCCGCACTGCGCCAAACTCCCGAAGAGGAAGAGCTGGAGCTGCCGGAGGCCGCACCGCGCCCCGAGGTTTTCGACGAGCCGTTTATTCCGGAATATATAACGGTGCATCTCGGACGACCGTCAAACACCGCCGCCAAAAATGTGACGGTGCGTTTTGCAGATTACATAAAAAATGTTTGTTGCAGTGAAATATATCCGACCTGGCCGGAGGAGGCTATTAAAGCAAATATTTATGCACAGATTTCTCTTGCGCTTAACCGCGTTTTTACCGAATGGTACCGCAGTCGCGGTTATGACTACGATATAACCAACTCCACCGCCTACGATCAGTATTTTGTAGAGGGCAGAAATATTTACGAAAACATAAATAATATTGTAAACGATATATTTAATGTTTATCTTCGTCGTCCCGGTACCATCGAACCGTACTACGCCGAATATTGCAACGGTACAACCGCCACCTGCAGTGGTATGTCACAGTGGGGCTCATACGAGCTGGCGCGCGGAGGTGCCAGCGCCGAGCAAATTCTCAATAATTATTACGGCAATCTCGAATTGGTGGAAACCAACGATATACGCGGCACAGAGGAATCCTATCCCGGCTATCCGCTTCGTGAGGGCTCAAGCGGCGATGCGGTGAGAACGCTTCAGCTTCAGCTTGTGCGCGTGGCTATAAATTATCCTTCTATTCCGCTTATTACCGCCGACGGTGTTTTCGGACCCGATACTACACAGGCGGTCAGAAAGTTTCAGCAAATTTTCAATCTTACCGTTGACGGTGTGGTGGGCAAGGGCACATGGTATCAGCTTTCGCGAATTTATGTCGGCGTCAAAAAGCTTGCCGAGCTCACCAGCGAGGGTGAGCGTGAGGATTACGGCATTAAGGAATACCCGGGTACACCGCTCAGAAGCGGTTCTCGCGGAATAGAGGTTGTGGAGCTGCAATATTATCTCAGCATAATCGGTCAGTATAACGAAAATATTTCTCAGGTCAACATTGACGGACGCTACGGCGCAACAACCGAACAGGCGGTACGCAATTTTCAAAAGGAGTATGTTATTCCGGTTGATGGCGTTGTCGGCAGGGTAACTTGGAATAAAATCGTGGATATTTTCGGCGGAATTATCGAAAACGTCACTGTTCCCGGCACAGGTCTCGGAAGCAGAGCCTATCCCGGAAGCCCTATCTCCTACGGCGCGGCGGGCACGAATGTGCGCTATATTCAGCGTATATTGAACGAAATATCCAAAACCTATACGCAAATACCGACCGTCGCGTCCGACGGAGAATTCGGCGCCGCCACACAACGGGCAGTCATAATTTTTCAGCAGAATTTCGGCCTTGCCGCGGACGGCGTTGTCGGCAGAAACACATGGAACGAGCTGAACCGAGTTTACGGCGACCTGCAAAACGACAGTGGAATCATCTTGCGCCCATATCCGGGTGTATTGCTGCGGCTTGGTTCAACAGGCAACAATGTGCTTTACGTTCAGCGACTGCTTAACGCAATAAGAATCCGCTATACACAAATTCCGCTTGTATCCGAGGATGGAGTGTTCGGCAGTTCGACGCAGCAGGCGGTGCGCATTTTCCAAAATCTCATGGGAATAACAGCCGACGGAATAGTAGGCGAGACCACATGGAATCGGCTGAATGAGGCTTACAGCGGGCTTTCAAGCAACTGCATTGTTACGCGCCCATACCCGGGCAGTAGCTTGAGAATCGGCTCAAGCGGAAACAATGTTATTTATATTCAGCAGCTTCTCAACGGCATACGAGGCATATATCCCACGATACCGCGGCTCACAGCCGACGGCATTTTCGGAAGCTCTACCGAATCGGCGGTTCGCACGCTTCAGTCACTGCAAGGACTTGTTGCCGACGGTGTTGTCGGTAGGCTTACATGGGAAAGGCTCAACAGCGTTTATTCCTCGATTTGCAATTCATCGCCGCGTGCAGAGGGCGGCATAACGTCGATAGACGAGTTTATTTCCGCGCCGGAGCCTATGTCGGCGGAGCCGATAATCAGACAGCCTGAAACGGAATTACCGTTTATGCGGACCGATATTTTAAGCGAGACAATGGATTTTAACAGGGATAACCCCAAAATCGAGGTGCCGCTGAGCTCTGAGGTATACTTTGACAATCGCATGAATTCTAACTTTAAGCCGCTTAAAGTCGGTATGATGGATAACCGTATGCCGAACGTCAAGCGCAGACTTTACGAGTTGGGCTATCTCACTTCGGCTGTCGGCATGAATACGCCCATGTTCGGTATTTTGACAAAGCAGGCGCTGGAAAAATTTCAGCGGGATAACAAGATTAACCCCGACGGCACACTTAACGCGCAGACGTGGGACATGCTGTTTGAATGATAGTTTATGCAAGGTTGATTGAAAAATCAACCTTTTTTATTGAAAAAGCGGTTGTATTTTGTAAAAAAATGTGGTAAAATGTTTAGGTAAAAATATCGGGAGCGTATTGCATTGCTTCCGAAATTGAGAAAGGCATATTTTGTCGTCGGCGTTTGTGAAATTTCCAACGACAAAATACGAAACAGGCGTAATTATATGATGGTCTTTTTGTATGTGTGCATAGTTTTGTTCACGGTTTGGCAATCGGCGTCCGCAAAGCTTTACAATCGTAAAAGCAGTGACGCTATGTTTTTTAATCTGTTTAAGGCGACAACCTCGTTTTTGTTTTTCTTGGTTGTCGGCAGTTTTTCCGGCAAGCTGGTTTTACATGCGGGCACTGCATTCTACGGAACACTTTACGGAATTATGCTGTGCATTTCAATGTATTCCGGCTTCAAGGCGTTGGTTCTCGGGCCGATGGCCATTACAAGCCTTATAGTTTCGTTTTCGGTTATAATACCGCTGATTTACGGCGTTCTGTTTTGCGACGAAAAGCTGAACGGCCTTAAGCTGGTGGGGCTTGCTTTTCTTGTCGTTTCCATTATTTGCGCCAATATCGGAAAAAGCAATCCGGACGAAAAAAAGGAAAAGGACTTCCGCTGGGCTTTTTACGTGGCGCTGACATTTTTGGTAAACGGCTTCGGCTCGGTTATTCAAAAAATACATCAGACTGTGTATAAGGAAATGTACTGCATAGAATTTATGCTGTTCGCAATGCTTTTCGGCTGTGTCGTTTTTATTGCGATTAATTTGAAGAGAAGTAAGCCGAAAGACATATTTATGCAAAAGGGTAAGGGCTGTGCCGTCATGGCCGGCATTTCGAACGCGGTTGCCGGCTACGGCACAATAAGACTTGCCGGGCTTGAAAATGCGTCGGTGCTGTTCCCGGCAATTTCCGCCGGAACAATACTTTGCACTTTGCTTTGCGGATTATTGCTATTCGGCGAAAAGCTGAAAATCAACCATTTTATTGCGGTGCTGGGCGGCATTGCGGCGGTTGTGTTTTTAAAGCTTTAACTTTTTGCGGCAATATGCACATATTCCAAATATCGTTTTTGTGCTTTTGGTAAAATTTCCGAATTTTAGTATAAAATACTTGACAAAATATTGATTTATTGTTATAATTGAATTGAGTTTTTTATAAAAAAGGAGAGTTTGAATGAAGCGGTTATTTTCAGCAATTTTTATGATTTTTGCTCTGGTTTCGGCTGTAGCGTCGGTTAGCGCGGCTGAAAACAAAATTTGGGATTTTACCACACAGGCCGGAATTAACGAGTGGACGCCAAACAAAAGCATCGATTACGAGGTTACTCCGAACGGTACTGTATTTTCGTCCAATGACAACGATAATAACGATATGCAGTTAATCTATAAAAATGAATTTGGCGCAATTAAGCTTGATGATTATGAGGTTTTTGTTGTTGAATATTCCGATTCGACAGTCGGAGCCGGCATCAGAATGCAGCTTTATCACTGGACGGATTCCTCCGAAGGCAATCCGCGAATTGATATCGACTTGAAAGACGGCAGTCAGATATATAAAGTTAATATGAAAACCTCCGCGCCGAGCACCGCACATTGGAGCGGAAACATAAAAACGCTTCGCCTTGACCCTATACGCGGCGGCGGAAGCAGAACGGTTACCATAAAAAAGGTGGCGCTGTTTACTGACGAGGCGGCGTATAACGAATATGTAACCATGCTGGATCCAGAATGGATGAACAAGGCCGGCTATGTTGCGGACCCAAAAAGCAAATATTCTTTCGGAACAGTCTTCTCAAGTTGTACTGTTGCCATAGATTATATTAACGGCTATGCTGTTGTAACCTCCACCGACGGCCCCGAGGACGGCGGCAATGGCGACTGCAATGTCACCGATAATGCCGATTTCAGCGCCGACGCATATCCGTGGATTAAAATGAGAATACGCAATCTCTCGGACGCGACCAAGTTTGAAATGCATTTTGCTTCCGACGCGACTGATGACGCCATTAAAGCAAGCAGCTGTACGCATTTTCCGATTTCTTCGCGCGACGAGGACTTCAAGGAATATGTTTTCAATGTAAAAGAATACAATTTACTTTCGCAGTCTGTCAACGGTGAAACGCTTACCGAATCCGTTTGGCAGGGCAACATTTCAAAGTTGCGATTTGACTGCATGTGGATGGCCGAGCCTTCGGGTCAGATGCCTACCGGCTCGCAAATGTATATCGATTATATCGCATTTTTGCCCACCGAGGAGGCGGCGAAAAATTACACTCCCGCAGTGAAGCAGGAAAATGTCATTAACAGCGGCAAGCAAAGCCCGTGCTGGGTTTTGGACACCGAAGACGACATTGCGGACTGGTCGTTTAATAACGTAGATTACGAACTAAATGCCGGATTGATAAAATTTACTCCGACTAACTGGGATCCGCAGATAAGCTACAGCCTTAAGGGCGGCGAGCTGTTCGATACCGCGGAGTTTAAGTATTTTGCTATGTACTACAAAATCAACTCCAAGGTTGGTACCGGCGGACTGTTCTTTACAACCGATACCATTTCGTCTGTTTCCGATATAACATTCAGCTCTTTCGGCATTAATAATAACGGCGAATGGTCAAGCCTTATAGTCGATATGTCGTCTTACCCCAAGCAGAACTGGAAAGGAACATGCTATTCCATACGTCTTGACCCCATCAATGGCGCGGAGGATTTGAATTCCGAAATTTATATTGAACGTCTCGGCTTTTTCAGAAGCAAGGACGATGCAATCGCGTTCCTTGATAAAGCGAATGTTGAGCCCGATTATTCGCACGGCACTGTTTATACAGGCGAGCTTTACAAATCCATTGTTCCTGCAGGAACTCTTTACGAGGGCTACAACAAGAACGATTACCTGCTCACCTCCACCACACCCGCCGGCAA
>CAYWMF010000107.1:0-5974 GCA_964459175.1 uncultured Oscillospiraceae bacterium | reverse complement strand
GCTCAACGAGCAAGCCAAAAGCTACAAGGAGCTTTACCCCATCGCCGCGCGGTGCGGAGTTTTTGCCAAAACGGACATTCAGCCGCTTATCAACGAGGGCGCCGCGACCGCCGACCTTGCCGCAAGCGTATTTCAGGCGGTAGTCAATCAGACGGTTTCAGGCCTTGCCTGCGGCAAGCCTATTCGCGGCTGTGTGGCATTTTTGGGCGGACCGCTTCACTTTTTGACCGAGCTCAAGGCGGCGTTTATTCGCACGCTGAATTTGACGCCCGAAAACATAGTTGACCCCGAAAATTCGCATCTTTTCGCGGCGCTGGGCGCGGCGCTGGAAGCGGCGGACAGCGAGGAGCTGTCGCTGTCACAGCTTATCGACCGCACGGAAAACAGCCCGGCTGTCGTATTGGAAACCAAGCGACTGGAGCCGCTTTTCAAATCGCAGGACGAATACGAGGATTTCTGCGCCCGCCATGCCAAGGCAATTCTTACCAAAAAGTCGCTTGCTCAGTACAGCGGAAATTGCTTTTTGGGCATCGACGCAGGCTCCACCACAACAAAGCTGGCGCTGATCGGCGAAAACGGCGAGCTGTTGTTTTCGCATTATTCCAACAACAAGGGCAATCCCATTCAGACCGCCATGGAGGCCATCGGCGAGCTTCGCCGTCAGCTTCCGAGCACGGCGAAAATTGTCCGTTCCTGCTCAACCGGCTACGGCGAAGCGCTGTTAAAAGCCGCTTTTTCGCTGGACGAGGGTGAGGTTGAAACGGTTGCTCATTGCACAGCCGCCGCCTTTTTCGACCCGAAGGTTGACTGCGTTTTAGACATAGGCGGCCAGGACATGAAATGTATAAAGCTAAAGGACGGCGCGGTTGATACCGTGCTGCTCAACGAGGCTTGCTCATCGGGCTGTGGCTCATTCATCGAGAATTTTGCCAATTCGCTGGGCTTTTCCGCCGCCGATTTTGCCGCAGAGGCGATTTTTGCCAAGGAGCCTACCGATTTGGGCACACGCTGTACGGTGTTTATGAACTCCAACGTCAAGCAGGCTCAAAAGGAGGGCGCGACCGTTGCCGATATTTCGGCAGGTCTGGCCTATTCCGTTGTCAAAAATGCGCTGTTCAAGGTGGTCAAGCTTTCGAGCGCCGCCGATCTCGGCTCGCATATAGTCGCTCAAGGCGGCACATTTTACAATAAAGCCGTTTTGCGCGCGCTGGAAAAGATCTCCGGCGCATCGGTGGTCTGCCCCGATATTTCGGGTCTTATGGGTGCGTTCGGCGCGGCGCTTATCGCGCGGCGCGGCTATCACGGTCAGCCGACCTTGATGCTTTCCGCCGAAGAAATCGAAAATCTGCAATACACCTCGTCGGGCGTGCGGTGCGGCGGCTGTCCGAATAACTGCATGCTGACTGTCAACAAATTTCCCGGCGGCCGCCGTCATATCAGCGGCAACCGCTGTGAGAAGCCGTTGGGCGGCGGCGAGGGTGTCCGCGCTCCCAACATGTTCGAATATAAGCGCAAGCGGATTTTCGCCTGTGAGGTGCTGGACGAGGACAAGGCACCGCGCGGCGTTATCGGAATTCCGCGCGTGCTCAATATGTACGAAAATTATCCGTTCTGGGCAACCTTCTTTACAAAGCTGGGCTTTTGTGTCAAGGCTTCGCCCTTTTCGGATCGCAAAATATACGAGCTGGGCATGGAGACAATTCCGTCCGAGTCGGAATGCTACCCCGCAAAGCTCAGCCACGGCCATGTTCAATGGCTGATAAACCAAGGCATAACCACTGTTTTCCACCCCTGCGTATTTTACGAGCGCAAGGAAAACCCCAACGCCGCCAACCATTTTAACTGCCCGATTGTAATATCCTACGCCGAAAACCTCAAAAACAACATGGAGGCGGTCAGCGAGGGCAATGTGCGCTATATACGCCCGTTTATCGCCTTTACCGACGAAAAAACCGCCGCGGAGCGCCTTGTTCGCGTTTGCCGCGACGAATGGCAAATTCCCGAGGGCGAGGTTAAAAACGCCGTTCACGAGGCATGGGCGGAGCTTATCCGCGCCAAGGCCGATATTCGTGCCGAGGGTGCAAGACTTCTGGACGAAATGACAAAAAAGGGCGGCAACGGCATTGTTTTGGCGGGCAGACCGTACCATATCGACCCCGAAATAAATCACGGTATTCCCGAACTTATCGCCTCCTACGGCATCACGGTGTTCACCGAGGACAGCCTGCCGTTTTCGTATAACCCCAATCGCAAGCTTCGCGTTGTGGACCAGTGGAGCTATCATTCGCGGCTGTATTCGGCGGCGGAATTTGTCCGCGAGCGGGACGATTTGGAGCTGATTCAGCTAAATTCCTTCGGCTGTGGTCTGGACGCCGTAACCACCGACCAAGTCAACGAGATACTTGAGGGCTCAAACAAGCTTTACACACTGTTGAAAATAGACGAGGTGAACAACCTCGGCGCGGTGCGAATTCGTATTCGCAGTTTGCTGGCGGCGGTCAAAATGCGCCGTGAGCGCGGCATTTGCGCTTGCCCGCAGCCTGTGGAATATAAGCGCACGGAGTTCACAAAGCAGATGTACAAAGAGGGCTACACACTGCTGGCGCCGGATATGAGCCCATTGCATTTCGAGCTGTTGGAGCCGGCCTTCAGAAAATACGGCTACAACGTCGAAATTATTCACAACGATACCCGCGCGGCCATCGACGCGGGGCTGAAATACGTCAACAACGACGCCTGCTACCCCTCCATCGTCGTGGTGGGGCAGTTCATGGACGCCGTGCTTTCGGGCAAATACGACACCGATCGTTTGGCACTGATGATGTTCCAGACCGGCGGCTGTTGCCGCGCCAGCAACTATGTCGGCTTTATTCGCCGCGCGCTGGACAAGGCAGGCTATTCGAAAATCCCCGTAATATCGCTGAATTTCAACGGTATGGAGAAAAACAGCGGCTTTGATATGCCGCCGCTTTTACTGGCCGACGCGGCAAAGGCCGTCGTGTACGGCGATTTGATGATGCGTTGCCTCTACCGTGTGCGCCCGTACGAAAAGGTTGCCGGCTCAGCCGACGAATTACAGCGCAAATGGCGCGATATCTGCATTTCCTCGATTATTGACAAGAACAGCCATAAATTTAAGGACGTCTGCTACGGAATTGTCAACGATTTCGACAATTTGCCGATTGACGAAGCGCTCAAAAAGCCGCGCGTCGGCATAGTGGGCGAAATACTGGTCAAATACATGCCGTTCGCCAACAATCGCCTTGTCGAGCTGCTCGAAAAGGAGGGTGCCGAAGCCGTCGTGCCCGACCTTTTGGACTTCATGAACTACAGCCTGTACAACGCGCTTTACAAGCATGAATATCTCGGCACCAAAAAGCTGGGCGCCGTCGTATCGCAGGCAGGGCTCAAGGTCATAGCCGCACTGCGCCGCCACGCCGTTCAGGCGCTGGAAAGCAGTCGCCGCTTCGAACCGCCGATGCCGATAGACAAAATCGCCGAATTGACAAAGCCCATCCTTTCGCTGGGCAACCAATACGGCGAGGGCTGGTTCTTGGCGGGCGAAATGGCTGAGCTTTTGGGTAGCGGCGTGCCCAATATTGTCTGCATTCAGCCGTTTGCTTGCCTGCCGAACCATGTCGTCGGCAAGGGCGTTTTCAAAACACTGCGCACCCTTTATCCCAACGCCAACGTGGCTGCCGTGGACTACGACCCAGGCGCCAGCGAGGTAAACCAGCTCAACCGCATAAAACTGATGCTCGCCACCGCCAAAGCGGCTGTCGCGGATGCCTCTCCGAAGCCGCAAAAGCCGCAAACCAAAGAGCCGTCAGCAGTAAAGTAACGGCAGAAAATAATTAGTATAAAAAGCACAATACTTCCGCTTTAGAGGAAGCATTGTGCTTTTGTGTTATACGGATAAATTTAGCTTTACGGCAAGACGATTTTATCGAGTATGCCGTTCAGGGCGGCGATGGTGACGCCGTAGTTGGTCATGGGCACACCGCAGGCGCGGGCGCGCTCGACACGGCTCATGACGTATTTGCGGTTGAACATGCAGGCGCCGCATTGGATGATAAGGTCGTAGGATGACGGCTCGACCGGGAAATCCGTTCCGCGCGCAAAATCAATGGTCAAGCCCTCGCCGATGCGCGCGCGGAGCAGGCGCGGAATTTTGACTCGTCCGATGTCCTCGTCGGTGGGAGCGTGGGTACAACATTCGGCGATTAAGACCTTGGAATTTTCGTTCAAGGCCTCGATGGCCGCGGCGCCCTCAAGATAGTATTCCATGTCGCCCTTGAGCGCGGCGAACAATACCGAAAATGACGTCAGGCGGCTGTCTTCGGGCTTTTTCTTGTATACTGCGCCGAACACCTGCGAATCGGTGATAATCAAGGTCGGCGGGTTTTTGAGCGCGTCGAGCGCGTTGTCCATTTTGTCGGCTGTGGTACAAACCACGGTGCATTTTTTGTCCAAAAGCTCACGTATTGTCTGAACCTGCGGGAGTATCAGGCGGCCCTTTGGCGCCTGAATATCCTGCGGCATGACCAACAGCACCGTGTCGTCCTGCTTTACAAGACTGCCGGTGATGTCCTGCGTGCCGAAGCTTTCGGGAAGCAGTCGGAGCAGCTCCTCGTGCAGAGCGTCAAGGCCGCTTTTTTGAGCGGCGCTGACCGGAATTACGCGGATTTTCAGCTCATTTTCCAGCATTTCCGCGGCATTTTGCGGATTATCGGTCGAATCGGCCTTGTTGAGCACACCGACGACGGGGGTTTTGGCGCTTTTGAATTTTTTGAGCCATTCCTGCTCGTATTCTGTGCAGGCGCCGTCAAAAACCATGACGGCGATATCCACCTTTTCGGCGGCTTTTGCGGTCTTTTCGACGCGCATTTCGCCCAAAGTCTCGTCATCGTCGAAGCCCGCTGTGTCGATAAGCACACAGGCGCCCAGTCCGCGGATTTCCATCGGCTTGGAAACGGGGTCGGTTGTGGTGCCGGCGACGGGTGAAACAATGGAAACCTGCTGGTCGGTAAAGGCGTTGATAAGCGACGATTTTCCGACGTTGCGTCGTCCGAAAAAGCCTATGTGAAGCCGATTTGAAGAGGGTGTCGAGTTCATGAAGCCTCCTTCGGCCGCCAAACCGGGTCGGCCGTTTTACATTTTAAAATCTTATATATCTTGTTCCGTTTTTGATTTCCAGCATGTGCTGTTCGGTAAGCGCGCGAACCTTATCGCTGAGAATGTGCGGCATCTGCGCCCGAATAAGCTTTTCGCCGACGGCGGCGGTTTCGGGCGAAGCGTAATCCAGCAGATATTCCTGCAATGTCATCAGCGCGTTGGGGTGACAGCAGTTTTGAATTTGGCCTGCCTTGCACAGCGACATGAAGCGGTCGCCGGTGCGACCCTCCTTGTAGCAAGCGGTACAGAAGCTGGGAATATAACCGAGCTCCATCAACCATTTTACCACCTCGTCCAGCGTTCTGCGGTCGCTGACCTCGAATTGCGAAGAATCGTCGTCGGGGCTCTCCTGCTCGCAATATCCGCCGACGCTGGTGCGTGAAGCGCCGCTTATCTGCGAAACGCCCAGCGGCAGAACCTTTTCACGCACGGCTTGCGACTCGCGGGTGGAAATAATCATGCCGGTATAGGGAACGCTTATGCGGATAAGCGCGCAGATTTTGGCGAAAATATCGTCGCTGATGCCGTTGTCGAACTTATCGGGGTCGATATCGTCGGCGCGTTTAAGGCGCGGAACGCTGATGGTGTGCGGGCCGACGCCGTGCACCGCCTCGAGATGCTCGGCGTGCATAAGCAAAGCGGCGAATTCGTATCTGTACAAATCCAGTCCGAACAGAACGCCGAGGCCGACATCGTCAATGCCGCCCTCCATTGCGAGATCCATTGCCTCGGTGTGGTAAGCGTAATCGTGCTTTGGGCCGGTGGGGTGAAGCTTCAAATAGCTTTCCTTGTGATAGGT
>CAYWMF010000106.1:0-5994 GCA_964459175.1 uncultured Oscillospiraceae bacterium | reverse complement strand
GCATATTATTATGAAAAACACAAGACATTTTGCCTATTTTCGTTCCAACAAAAAGTCGGTTATATTTTTGAACCTTATGCTGTCGCAGTCGGTTATATAGGTTTTGTCCATGTTAAAAGCAAAAAGGCTAATATTTAATATTTTTGCCCCTATAAAAGCAAAACATGCTTGAAATTCGGATTTTTGCCTTTACAAAGCCAAAAATACATTAGATTTTGGTTTTACCCCTGTAAAGGTAAAAAATGCTCTGCTGTAAGCAGAGCATCAGCGTGTCGATAAACTATCGACACGCCGGCAGACTTTCGAAAAGTCAGGGATATTTTGCCTTTGCAAGCCTGTCGGCGTACGATGGTACGATAGGGCTTGCAAAGGCAAAAAGCGTGTAATTGTGCGCATTATTCGATGTAATGCGCACAATATTATAAAATAAAAACAATCTTAAATTGAACTTAGGAAAAATTTTTCACGCGGTAGCACGACTTTTTCGACAGTCTGATGCTCTGCTGTAAGCAGAGTATTTTTGTAAAATCAATATTTTCTCGGCTGATATTCGGTTCCGAAAAGGTGTTTAAGCCCTTTTATACGCTCAATTCGCGTACTTTTCCGTCAATAGCCTTCTTGGTGCATTGTCCGCCGCAGTCAAGCGTTGCGCGCTGTTTGGTCGTTTGCTCTGATGTCACCCTTTGGTGTGCATATCATCGAGTCGCATTCGTAAAGTCCGCAGTCGTTGGGCTCGATAGTGTAGCGAATTCGTCCCTCACCGCCGATTTTATAGCCGGCGGCATAGCGGAAATAGATGTATACCGGCACTGCCGACCAGCCGTGACACAAGCTTCCGGCATTGTCGAAAGCCTCAGCTCCGTCGATGGTCTCCCAGAAGGTGGTGGCACCGTTGTAAAGCATGTGACCCCACTTTTCGGCAATGTCATTTAAAATGTATTTCGCGTATTTTTCGGGCTTTTTCATAAGCGCGTCGTAAACGAAAATCGTGTGGCTGAGTGTTGCCTCGTAAAAGCCGCCGTTAACGATATTGTCAAGCACAGCGTCCAGCTTTTCGTCGGGGCAGGCACCACAGCAAACGACCAGCGCTTGGTTGAGCTGAGAAAAATGGAATTTTTCGCCGCTTGCAACATATGCCGAGGTATAGTAAGCGTTCTTTTGGCTGTCCCAAAACTTGCTGTCAATGGCGGCGTTGAGCTTGTTATGCAGCTCGAGATATTCGGCAGCCTTTTGCTTTTCGTCCAGCATACCGCAAATGCGGGAGAATGAGCGAAGCGCCATCGAAACAAAGGCATTGAGCGGCGCGTCGTAGGTGACCTTACTCATATCGTCAAAGCCGTTGCCATGGTTCATGCCGTTTTGCCATTCATAAAAATTCCAGTATTGGCGCTCATGCGGGGTAAGGATAAGACCGCTTTCGTCCCGGCGCGCCAAAAATGCCGAGCAAATTCGCGCCAAAACGTCGTATACCTCGTTTGCAAAACCGGTGTCGCCGGAATACAGGCAGTATTCGTAAACCTGCGTTACATAAATCGCGCAAAAGCTGGGGATCGTAATGGGAACACGGGCAGGTGAGCAAAGCTCGGTAAAGCCGTCCTCACGTATCGAATGCGCAATCAGGCGCAGTGAAGCCCGCGCAAAGTCGAATTCGCCGAAAGCAAAATAGCCGCAAAGCATCTGATTTCGTGAATCCATCGAGTACAGCGCCTGTTCGCGCCAGGGGCAATCCTCGTAGTGGTCATGCATGCAGTGCTCAAGAGTGTTTATGCAGACCTCGTAAATTTTGTTGTGCAAATTGTCGGAGCATTTGAAGTACGGCCGATGATTGAGCGGATAGCGCGTTGTTCGAATGCCGGCGTAGTGAATTTTGACGCTCGGAGCGTAAATATCGAGCTGTAAATAGCGCAGACCCAGGCGGCGAAGCGGATTGAAAAAGCGGTTGAGGCCTTTTTTTGCGTGGTAGCGGTTGGTAAATACGCGGCCGCCGACGCTTGCACGAACTCGCAAATCCTCCAGATGCTCGCCGTTGCCGATGAGAACGTCGCATTCCTCGGGCAATTCTATTTCAAGGTCGGTGTAGCCGACGGTTTCCTCACCAAGGTCGATTATAAGGTAAATGCCGTCGCTGTCCTCACGCTCGATTTTGAATTCGTAGCCGCTTTCACAGGGTAGAGGGCGCTTTTTGCCGTTGTAGCAAAACGCCATGTAGGCTTTTTGCATGCGCTCGGCGACGTTCGAAAAGCTGCCGCTGTCCTTAAGGTCGCCGCGTGCAATGATATGCGCCGGCTTTTGCGCGCCGATTTCCAGCTTTTTGATGGGGCGAATATTGAGCTTGACGTCCTTTTGCTGAATATCTGCCGATTTCAGTCCGATTTTTTCGTTCTCGGCGGTGGCGTCGTAATCAAAGGCGTAGCCGAGCTGGGCGGTGACGGCGGGTACACCCTGCGATTTGAAGGCGGAATTCAGGCAAACCTTGGTGTCATTGCCGCTGAGCGCAACCGTTTCACCGTCAGCGGTGACGGCGTACAACAGTCCCGCCGGCTCGTTGCGGTAGGTTGAAAAATCGCGACCGTTCCAATTGGCGACGATTTTTATTTCGTTTTCGCCCTCGGCAAGGCTTGAAGTAATGTCGATAACGTCGTAAACCTTGTAGCTCGGATAGTCGGCAAACTGGCCGCTTTCGACGAATTTGCCGCCGATGTAGAGCGCGTAGTTGCTGTCGGCGCTGATGTACATAAGGTATTTTTTGCCGACTGCGGCGGTGACCGAGTCATAAAAATTAAGATAGATGTTTCCGATGTGGTAGTCGTCGTGCCAAATCCATTTTGCATTATCAAGGGGTGTGTTCATTGCGAACCTCCATGTATGTATTATTTTTTATTTTCGTGTCCAGGATGAAGGGATAAAGGCTATAAAAATCGGGAGAATTTCAAGTCGTCCCAAAAGCATAGCCAATGAAAGCAGAATTTTTGAAAATGATGAATACTCGGCGTAGCTTGCCATAGGTCCTGCCGCACCGAACGCGGGACCTATGTTGTTGAAGCAGGATACCGCGGCGGAAAAATTCGTTTCAAAATCGAACGGTTCGAGCGACAACAGCAGAAATACGGCTAAAATACATACCATGTATACCGCAAAATAGGTCGCTACACTGCGCTGTGTCGCCTCGTCTACCTGTTTGCCCTCAAACTGAACCGCCGTCACCGAACGTGGGTGAAGCATTCGACGAAGCTCGCGGGTGATCATGCGGAAAAGTATTATCACGCGGGATATTTTAAGGCCGCCGGCGGTCGAGCCCGCGCAGGCGCCGGTAAACATAAGTATAAGCAATATCGCCTTTGAAAGGTTCGGCCATAAATTAAAGTCCGCCGTGGCAAAGCCGGTAGTGGTGATTATCGAAGAAACCTGAAAAAACGCCGTGCGTATCGTTTGCTCGAGGCTATCGTAAAGGCCGCCGATATTTAATGCGATAAGCGCCGTGGAAATCAGCACCATGCAGACATAAACCCGCAGCTCGGTGCTTCTGAGCGCCGCCTTGAAGCGTTTTATCAAAATGAGGTAATAAAGGTTGAAATTCACACCGAAAATCATCATAAAAATGCCGATTACCCATTGCAAATACGGCGAATAGCCCGAAACGCCGTCGGCCTTTATGCCGAAGCCGCCGGTGCCCGCCGTTCCGAAAGCGTGAAGTATACTTTCAAAAAGCGGCATTCCGCCCACCAGCAGTAATATAATTTGTACAACGGTGAGCACGATATATATAATGTATAGAATTTTTGAGGTGTCCTTTGCGCGCGGCATCAGCTTGCCGACAATAGGACCCGGCATTTCGGCGCGCAGAATGTGAATCGAGCGGTCGGAAATGCCCGACGCGAAAGCCAGAATAAACACCAAAACGCCCATACCGCCGATCCAATGCGTAAAGCTGCGCCAAAACAAAAGCCCCTTGCTCAAACTTTCCACATTAGTTAAAATCGAAGCGCCGGTGGTGGTGAAGCCGCTGACCGTTTCAAAAAGCGCGTCGGCAAAATTCGGTATTTCGCCGCTGATAACAAACGGTAAACAGCCGATAAGCGACATGAAAAGCCATGCTAAAGCCACAATCAAGAAGCCTTCCTTGGCGTACATGACACTGCTGTGATTTTTCGTGACGCCTTTCAAAATTACGCCTATCGCAAAAGCCGTCGCCGCGCAGATCAAAAAGGCAAAAAAACAGCTTTCGCGGTAAATCAGCGCCACCGCTGTCGGCAGTAGCATTATTAGCGACATGGCAACAAAAATGCGTCCCGTCACACTGAAAACAAGCTTACTGTTCATATTAGCCTCACTGAATAATATCTGATAAATCGCCCAGCTTTTGACCGGCTGACATGACAATCACGCGGTCTCCGCCGACAATGAAGTCGTCACCGGTGGGTATAATCGGCTTTCGGCCGCGCACAATACCGGCAATAAGGACGTTGCGCTTTAATTTCATCTCTTTGAGCGGAATTTTTGCATGCGCAAAGCTTTCGGATACGTTGAATTCCAAAACCTCCGCCTGTCCGTCGGAAAGCTTGTAGAGGGTTTCCACATTACTGCCCAGCGAATTGTGCAATGCGCGGGCGTAGCGCGAAAGTATATCGCCCACGGTTTTGAGCGGCGAAACCAAGCTTTCCAGCCCCAGCATCTGCGCCGTGTCCGAAAGCTCCGGTCGGTTGACTTTTGAAATAACTGTCGGCACGTGCTGCCATACGGCGAAAAACGAGCTTAAAATGTTTTCCTCGTCGGTTCCCGTCAGCGCAACAAAGGCATCTACCGAGTTTATGCCCTCCTCGCGCAAAACCTCCTGTTGCATTCCGTCGCCGGCTATCAGCGTTACGCCCGACAGCGCGGTCGCAAATTCTTCACAGCGCTGCGGGTCGCGCTCGATAATCTTTACCGAAACGCCCGAGCTTATCAGCATTTCGGCAAGGTAATATGAAATGCGGCTGGCGCCCATCAGCATGACGCTTTTTGGCTGTTTTTGCGGCATTCCCAGGTTTTTCAAAAGCTTTAATATCTCGGAATGTGCGGCGGTAAGGCCGATTCTGTCGCCGATCTTCAGCTCGAAATTACCGTCAGGAATATGTACCTCGCCGCCGCGCGTCACACTACACACCAAAAATTTTTCCGGGTGCGCCTTTCTGAGCTGTGCCAGCGTTGTACCTACAAAGGGCGAGTCCGCCTTGATAATCAGCTCGACAATTTCAAGGTTGCGCCCCGAAAATGTTTCAACCTTGACGGCCGAGGGAAACCTGAGCATGTTGAACACCTCGTACGCGATGTAGCGCTCCGGGTTGAGCGCCATCGAAAGCTCCAAATGCTGTTTCATCAGCCCCAGGCTCTCGTCGTTGTATTCCGGGTTACGTATGCGGGCAATGGTGTGCTTTGCGCCGAGCTTGCGCGCCAAAAAGCAGCCCAGCATGTTGAGTTCGTCCGACCCGGTGACCGCTACGAACAGCTCCGCGTCCGCCATGCCTGCTTCCATCATCGTATCCGAATCCACGCCGTTGCCGCACAGCCCCATCACGTCGTAAAGCGTCGTTATTTCCTCGATAACCTGCGGGTTCCTGTCAACGGCAACCACGTCGTGACCCTCGCCGACCAGACCCGATATTATCGCCGTGCCTATTTTGCCACAGCCGAATATGATAATTTTCATAAGTGTAACCTCAAAAAATAAATGAAAATGAGTGAATTGTAAATCAATTTGCAAGAAAATCTGTAATTAATGAAGCCTTCCCTTGACGCGTCGGTGGCGCTTCTATAATGCGCAATGCGCTAATACCGAGGTTACGCCTACGGCGTGACTTCGGTATTAGCACATTGCAAATTGTCAAGACTTGTAAAACAATCCTTGGCGAAGCAATGGTATGTGCAAATATTATACCATGAAGCAAAAATGCTTGCTCGCAAGGGCATTTTTGCGAAGCCGACAATATTGCATTCGCGCAAAGGGCGCGACAAGGG
>CAYWMF010000105.1:0-6008 GCA_964459175.1 uncultured Oscillospiraceae bacterium | reverse complement strand
CCTTAGAGGTAAGTGCCCAGCGAAGCGTACGGCTTTTGCCGCGCCGATTGGCCAGCGAAAGGTTTTCCTCCAGCCACATATTCGCGGCGGTACCCATCATGGGATCCTGGAAAACACGTCCGAGAAATTTTGCTCTTTTGAACTCCGGCATGCTCGTAACGTCCACGCCGTCGATAATTATACTGCCCTCGTCCGGCTTCCACGCGCCGGAAATAGCGTTAAGCATAGTGCTTTTGCCGGCTCCGTTGCCGCCGATAACGGTGACAAAATCGCCGTCCTCGAGGGTGAGATTAAGGCCGTTCAAAGCCAGCTTGGCGTTAACCGTGCCGGGATTAAAGGTTTTGGAAACATTTATTAATTCAAGCATTTACTGATTTCCTCCTTTTTTCTTCGGCTTTGCAAGCTTTGCTTTCCAGTACGGCACCGCAAGGAACACGGCAACCACAAGTGCGGACAGCATCTTAAGCAGGTCGGTATCAAGACCGAGGAAAATAACAGTCTGATATACAATGTAATAAACCACACCGCCGCCGATAACGCCGACAAGGCGTACCGCAAAGTTGGTGGAAATTTTGCCGAAAAGCGCCTCGCCTATGATAACCGCGGCAAGGCCGATAACGATAGCGCCGCGACCCATATTAATATCGGCAAAGCCCTGATACTGACACAGCAGCGCACCGGAAAGGGCGACAATGCCGTTGGACAGCACAAGACCGAGAATTTTGTTGAAGTTGGTATTTATGCCCTGTGCCTGGCTCATATTGATATTACATCCGGTAGCGCGCACGGCACAGCCCAGCTCGGTTCCGAAGAACCAATACAGAAGTCCGATAATAAGCGCCACGAAAAGCAGTAAAACCAAAATGGATTTGCCACGATAGAGTTGAGTTACAACAACATCATAGCTTCTCGCGCTGAGGCCCTGGTTTGCTCGGCTGTCCAGAATTTTAAGGTTGACGGACCACAAAATCAGCTGAGTAAGTATACCGGACAAGATTGCCGGAATACCCATAAATGTGTGGAATATACCTGTCAAAAGGCCGGTCAGCATGCCCGCGGCAAATGCCGCCAGCATCGCCAGCCAGATATTCACGCCGTTTATGGTAAGCATCGCACACACACACGCGCCGGTGCAGATAGAGCCGTCAACAGTCAGATCTGCAATATCCAACAGCTTGTAGGTAATATAAACTCCGATAGCCATTATACCCCAGATAATACCCTGTGCAACGGCTCCGGGTAAAGCATTAATGAAATTCATTATCTTCTATTCTCTCCAGACATCAAACTATTATTCAGCTTCGACATTCTCTTCGGCCAAATCAACCGCGATAAAGCCTTCGGGCGGTGTAAGACCGAGAATCTCACAGCATTCGGCATTGTATTTTTTAACGGGATTTGTGTCGTATTCGATGGGCATAGTGGATATATCCGCCTCGCCCTTAAGGATTTTTGCCGCCATTTTACCGGTAGCGCGTCCGATTTCGGTGTAGCTTATGGTCAGCGAGTAGGTACCGCAAACCTTGCAGACACCCTCTTCACCGGCGATTATCGGAACCTTCTTGGGCAGGCAAATATTGTTGATGATTTCGGTGCAGGAAGCGGCGGTGTTATCGGTCGGTATGTAAATAACGTCGCTTTCGGAAGCTGCTTTTTCGGTTACAACCGCAATATCATTGGAATCGGAGAAAGAATAAGGGGTGCATTTAATACCGGCGGCGGTCAGATATTCATCGATAACTTTTACCTGGTATGCCGAGTTAGCCTCAGCGGAGCAATAGATAATGCCGACGTTTTGCGCTTCGGGGAAAAGGTCGATAAGCATCTGTGCCTGGTCGCTGAGCGGCGCAAGGTCGGAGGTGCCGGAAATGTTGCCGCCGACAGTGCCGTTAAAATTCTCAATGTTGAGCGCCACACCGTATTCGGTAACCGAAGTGCCAAGCACGGGAATCGTGGTGGTTGCGCCGGCTGCCGCCTGAAGCGCGGGAGTTGCGTTAGCCATAATCAGGTCAACATTGTTGGATACAAAGTTATTTACAATCGTGGTGCAAACTGCGTTGTCGTTAGCCGCGTTCTGCACATCAAATATTACGTTTTCCTCGCCCAGCTCCTCTTTAAGAGCCTCGATAAAGCCGTTTGTTGCGGCATCCAGTGCGTCGTGAGTTACAAGCTGGCAAATACCTACTCTGTAAACATCCTTGTTTGTATCGGTTTTATTGCAGGCGGTAAACAGCGCCGCGGAAGAAAGCATTGCTGCGGCAAGCATAAAGGTCAAAGCTTTTTTGAAAAATTTCATTTTTTCTCTCCTGTTAAATTAAAATTATAATTACCCTTTTGGGCGTTTAACTTGATTATTCCGCGGTTTGTCCGTCTGCGTCGGTCTGAGCGGCGTCGCTGTTTGCCTCAACCTCCAGCGCAACATAGCCCTCGGGAACTTCAATGCCGAGTATTTCGCAGTTTACGGGGTTATAAACCTTTTGCGGCTCGGGATCGTATGCAACAGGCATGGTGGCAATATCCGCTTCGCCCTTAAGAATCTGCGCCGCCATAAGTCCGGTCTGACGTCCGATACCGGCATAGCTTACCGCCAGAGTAAAGGTTCCGCAACCGCCGCAAATACCCTGGTCGCCGCCGAATATCGGAACCTTCTTGGGCAGGCAGATATTATTTACGATTTCCGTGCAGGATGCAACGGTGTTATCTGTCGGTATATAAATAAGATCGCTCTCGGAAGCCGCTCTTTCGGCAACAGCGGCAATATCGTTGGAGTCGGTGAACGAATAATATGTGCAGGTACGTCCGTTGGCGGTCAGATATTTGTCAACCACCTGAACCTGATACAGCGAGTTTGCCTCGCCCGCGCAGTAGAACAAGCCTATCTTTTCGGCCTGCGGGAACAAATCAAGCGCGATTTGTGCCTGCTCGGTAAGCGGCGCAAGGTCGGAAGTACCCGAAACATTGCCGCCGACCGTACCGCCGAAATTCTCGATATTCAGCGCTACGCCGTATTCGGTAACAGAGGTACCCAGAATCGGAATTGTAACCGTCGCCGAAGCCGCCGCCTGAAGCGCCGGAGTAGCGTTAGCCATGATCAGATCAACCTTTTTCGATACAAAATCGTTGGCAATCGTAGTACAGGTTGCCGTATCGTTAGCCGCGTTGCTGTAATAGAATTCCACATTTTCCTCGCCCAGCTCCTGCTTTACGGTTTCCATAAAGGCATTGGTCGCCGCGTCCAGCGCGTCATGCGTTACAAGCTGGCTGATACCGATGGTATAAACCTTTTTTTCGTCCGGTGCGTTGTCGCACGAAGTTGCGACAGCCGCAATCGCCACTGTGCAAGCGGCGGCAAGGATAAGTGTCAAAACCTTTTTGAAAGCTTTCATAATTTTTCTTCCTTCATATTTATTATTGTGCGATACGGCGCCTTGACAGCGCCGACACCGTACGCTAACCTATATTATACAATATGTTCAAATAAATGTCAAGAGTTTTGCGGAGCTATAAAGCATAAATTAACACTTTTTTTGAATTTTCTCTGCATATGCACGTATAACAATGCCAAAAAATTTTCATTTTGCACAGCGGCTCACGGATTTTTGTATCTTTACTCCCCATTACACAACAAAAGTGGGTTTCCCCACTTTTGTTGGTTTTCCGCCGTTTATCGCCGGTTCGAGATTTTTCAAAGGAAAATCAACCACTATTTCTAATTTCCAATTTCTAATTACTCGTTGCTAATTGTTTATCCCAATCCGCGGTATCGGTTACGGTAGTATCCGCCTTGCCGGACGAAATCAAATGTTATATTTCAAACGCGTAACACATTTTGCGTTTTTTTGAACGAAATGCAGTATTTTGCGTAATTTTACTTTAGCAATGCTTTATAATTTGCCGTTCGGCATTCGCATTGCAATTTCAAAAGCACAACAAAAAATCACCGATATTGTCCAAGCAATATCGGTGATTCTGCGAGCTGCGGAAGAAGGATTTGAACCCTCACAAACAGAGTCAGAGTCTGTCGTGCTGCCATTACACAATTCCGCAATGTTTTTAGCTTGATTATTATAGCATACTTTTACGGATTTGTCAATAGCTTTTTGAAAAAAAATCAATTTTTTTCGAAAATTATTTTTTCAAGCTGCCCCATCTTATCTCTTTTCGGCTCGTCAAGCTCGCCAAACGGGAATTTTATCCCCATATTATCGTATTTCGTCTGACAGATTTTTCTGAACGGCAAAAGCTCGATTTTGTCAACACAGGCGTGGCGCTCGGCGATAGCCTTGAGCTTTTGCGCATTGTCGGCTGTATCGTTGACGGTCGGGATAATAACCTGCCGCAAGGTCACGGCAATGTGCTCACGGTCAAGATACGCCAAAAATTGCAGTACCCGCTCCAAATCACAGCCGACATTTTCGCGATAAAGCGCATCGTCGGTGTATTTTATATCCAGCAAAACGCGGTCGGTGACAGCAAGAAGTCTTTCGACCATCGGATTCATCACACTGCCGGAGGTGTCGAGGCAGGTATTGACGCCCGCCCCGTGAGCCCTTTCGAACACCTCTGCCGCGAACTCGGCCTGCAAAAGCGGCTCGCCGCCGGAAAGCGTGATGCCGCCCTTTGCGCCGAAATATTCGCGGAAATTCAGCATTTTTTTCACTAATTCGTCGGGTGTGTAAAGCGTGCCGCCGTCGGTGCTCCAGGTATCCGGGTTATGACAGCATTTGCACCGCAGAGCGCACCCCTGCATAAATACCGCAAATCGCACGCCCGGACCGTCCAGCGTGCCCAGGCTTTGTATTGAATGTACCCTGCCCTTTATCATAAGCTTTCGTGGAAGGTACGACTGATAACCTCGCGCTGCTGCTCGCGCGAAAGCTTGTTGAAGTTGACGGCGTAGCCCGAAACACGTATGGTAAGGTTGGGGTATGCCTCTGGGTTTTCGTAAGCCTTCATCAGAGTTTCGCGATTAAGCACGTTTACATTGATATGATGCGCCTTTTTGGCGAAGTAGCCGTCCAATATGGAAACAAGATTGTCTACCCTCTCCTCGGCGGTGCGTCCCAACGCCTCGGGAGTGATCGAGAAGGTGTTTGAAATACCGTCGCGGCAATCGTCATAGCTGAGCTTTGCAACCGAGTTAAGCGATGCCAAAGCGCCGTTTTCCTCGCGGTTGTGCATTGGATTGGCGCCGGGCGCAAAGGGTGCGCCGGCTTTTCTGCCGTCGGGAGTGGCGCCGGTATTTTTGCCGTACATAACATTGGAGGTGATGGTAAGCACCGACAGTGTGTGAATTGCGCTGCGGTAGGTATGCGTCTTGCGAAGCTCCTCGATAACGCGCTTGGTCATGCTCTTGGCAATGGAATCGACGCGGTCATCGTCGTTGCCGTACTTGGGGAAATCACCGGTAGTTTCAAAATCGACGATAAAGCCGTTTTCATCTCTTATCGGGCGAACATTTGCGTATTTTATAGCACTGAGCGAGTCGGCAACAACCGAAAGTCCCGCGATACCGAACGCCATAAAGCGTTCAACCTCGGTGTCGTGCAATGCCATTTGTATTTTTTCGTAGGCATATTTATCGTGCATGAAGTGAATTACGTTCATGGTGTTGACATACAGGTGGCACAGCCAGGTAATGTACTTGTCATAGCGCTTCATTACGCGGTCGTAATCCAGCTTGTCGCCGTCCATAACCGCCTTTTGCGGGCCGATATGCATACTGCTGGTCGTGTCGTAGCCACCGTTTATCGCAATCAGCAAAAGCTTCGCAAGGTTGCAACGCGCGCCGAAGAACTGCATCTGCTTGCCCAGCTTCATAGCCGAAACACAGCATGCAATGGCATAATCATCGCCGTAAATCGGGCGCATAACATCATCGTTTTCGTATTGAATGGAGTCGGTGTCGGCCGAAACCTTTGCGCAGTATTTCTTAAAGGGCTCGGGCAGCTTCTGCGACCAAAGAATAGTAAGATTCGGCTCGGGCGCACTGCCCAGGTTGTACAGCG